>JBQGDD010000266.1:0-3024 GCA_052038845.1 Dyadobacter sp.
TAAGAAAAGAATCTTCTGCATTAAAAATTGCTATAAATACCCTGTTGGCTTTATTAAACTCTTTATCTACCAATATCCCTACTGCAGACTCTGCCTTTGCTAAAATAGACTGTGTTTTTTCATCAAATGGCGAGTTTTCAAAAAGCTTTTCTTTTCCGGTAAATGTATTTATAATGCTTTCAGGATTAATTATCCTTGTTGTAAAGCCTAATATTTTACCTAATAATGTACCTTCGAAAATTGATTGCCCTATATGTACAAGTACTAAATCAAACTCACCTTTGTTCGCTACGGTAATTATATCTGTATCAATATCTGTAGCAGCCTTAAATAAAGTGCTTACCTTCTGATTGAGGTTTTCAGCTTCGGTAAGTATAGGTTTAAAACTCTCTTTCTCATATTCTTCCATATCAAAAGTGTGTATTTCACTGCTTGGAAGCGTATGCATAGCTGTTACCATAGCATTTTCTTTCATCTTTTTTACAAAGCTGTTTGCAAGCCTTAAAAGCGTTTTGCCCCCTTCTTTACTGTCAAATGAAATTAATATTTTAAACCTGCTCATTTGCCTTATCTCAGTTGGTATATATGTTTTCTTCCTATTATAAATATATCCAATAAGGTCTAAGGCGGGGCCCGTCATTAGGGTAGTACCCAAAGCCATTATTACCATCATAGAAAAAATTTCGGCAGAAAGTACACCAAGGTCATATCCTATATTTAATACTACAAGTTCCATTAGCCCTCTTGTATTCATAAGTGCCCCTATAGTAAGGCTGTCTCTCCAGTTTTGACCTACAAATCGTGCAGTTAGTGCACTGCCTGCAAACTTTCCTATAACGGCTACCAATATAATCAATCCGCAAATTTTCCATAAATAAGGGTCATTAAGCAATCCTATTTCTGTTCTTAAGCCGGTAAAAACAAAAAATAGCGGCAGTAGCATTACCTGTGCTACATCTTCAACCTTTTCGATGAAAATGCTTCTGAAACGCATATTTTCAGGCATAATAGCTCCTGCCATAAATGCACCGAATAATGCATGGATTCCTATAACCTCTGTAGCATAGGATGATATTAATAAAGTGATAAAAAATATAGCTACTACTGATCTTTCTATTGAATCTTTATTGCTGTATGTATCGCCAATGCGTTTTAAAAAAGGTTTTACTACTTTAATCATTAATGCAACATATACTATAGCCAATACAATTACATATAGTGAGCTGATAAAAGAGCCTGCCTTTACAATTGCTATAACTGCGGCAAGCAGGCACCAGGCGGTTATATCATCTGCAGCCGCACAGGTTATAACCATAGAGCCAAGGCGCGTTCGGTGAAGGCCCCGTTCCTGTACAATTCTGGCAAGAACAGGAAATGCAGTAATGCTCATAGCTATGCCCAGGAATAACCCGAAAGATGCAAACTCTACACCCTGTGGGGCAAATTCACTGTAAATAAAGTAAGCAAGTCCCAAGCCCAGGGTAAAAGGTATAATTATACTTGCGTGGCTTATTATAACAGCATCTTTAGCCTTGTTTTTTAATACTTTAAGGTCAAGTTCCATGCCTATTACATACATAAAAAGGATTAATCCTATCTGGCTTAAAAACTGTAGATTACCCAAAGATTCTACAGGGAAGAGGCTTTTTGATATTTCGGGGAAATAAGTACCAATGAGCGACGGGCCTAAAAATATACCTGCGGCCATTTCTCCAATAACAGTTGGCTGCCCAATTTTTTTACAAATCCAGCCAAATAGGCGTGCTACAAATATTATTGTAATTATTTGTATTAACAGTATAGCAAGCGGATGGGTAAGGTTATGGTGTATGGAATTTAAAAAGTTAGACCATTGCCCTTCTTCAGAAGTTATTATAACAATATTACGTCCTTCTTCCAGGCTTTTTCCGTTTTTTAGCGCCCAATATATCAATATTGAAAATACAATGATTACACCTACATAAAAGAAACTGTTTTTAAAATTTTTCATGATTACCGTATGGCTTAAATGTTTTAAACTTTACAGCAATATTAGATATAATAAATGAGCTGGAAATACGCTAAAAATGCTAACGCGCTACTTTTGTAATAACCCTGAAAAATTATGTAATGAAATCAGGATTTTACTTTTTCCATAAAGCTGTTTCTGTAGGTTTCGCTCAGTGCGAAAGAATATACTTTGCCATCACTATTAAGTATGGATGTGGTAATTTCATCGTGAGAGTAATATTTAACCTGCCAGAGAGAAAGAATAACTTGTTTATTAATACGGGAAAAATTGTTTTCAGGCAATATGCTTATCAGTTTACTAAATGACATATTTTTTGCTGTAACCTTAGTATTATCAGTCAGAATAATAACCTTATCCCGGCTGTCAACATCTGATGTAATAATGCATAATATATCTTCAATGTTTAGAATAGCCTTGCCACGATCTGTATTTAGCGTTATACTTGTGTTTTTAGGCGTATTCTGCAATATTTTTTCAGCAACTTTGTGTACTGCCTGTTGCAGCCTTTCTTTCTTTATAGGTTTAACAACATAATCTACAGCATTTATATCAAAAGCATCAACAGCAAAATTCTTGTACGCTGTTGTAAATATTATAAATTTATCTGTTAGTTGCCCGGCTATATTTAGTCCATTTACGCCCGGCATTTCAATGTCAGATATTAACATGTCAAAATCCAGGTTAAACCATTCATTAAGAAACCTGTTTGGGTTATCGTATACCTTTATTATTTCCAGCTCATCAATTTGCTCACACAGCATTTTCAAATAACTAAGCCCCGGAAGTTCATCGTCAAGCAGAATACATCTTATTTTTGTAGTCACGCAAATCTATTTTTAGTTGTACGGTATAAACATCACCTTCAGTATAGCGTTCTAGCCTGAATGAGTTGCCGTATATTATCTTCAGGCGCTGTTCAAGTGTAGTAGAGCCTATGCCGCTATGTTCTTTTACAAATACTGATTTATCTGATATTTTATTAGAAACTATTAAAGAAAAAGCTGAATCCCTAA
>JBQGDD010000267.1:0-23428 GCA_052038845.1 Dyadobacter sp.
CTTGGGTCTCTTGTTAATAAACCTTCTGGTTTAAGGATGCTTCTGTTTTCAGCATCTACTTCGCACATGGCTCTTGCAATTGCCATTCTCACAGCTTCTGCCTGGCCTGTAGAACCTCCTCCGTAAACATTAACTTTTACATCAAAGTTAGTTGCATTCTCTGTCATTGCAAGAGGCTGCATTACTTTGTACTGTAATGTTGCTGTTGGGAAATAAGTTGCGAACTCTTTTTTGTTAACCGTGATTTTTCCTGTACCTTCTGTAAGGTAAACACGGGCAACGGCGGTTTTTCTCCTGCCGATTTTGTGAATAGTAGCCATTTACTTTAGATCGTTTAAGTTAACGGTTTTAGGCTTCTGTGCATCATGTTTGTGCTCAGATCCTACATATACATTTAAATTGCGGAATAATTCTGCACCAAGTTTATTTTTAGGCAACATTCCTTTTACAGCTTTTTCTACTAAAGTTGCAGGATTTTTTGCCTGTAATACTTTAGCAGTTAAAGTCCTTTGACCTCCCGGGTAACCTGTGTGGCGGATGTAAGTTTTGTCCTCCAGCTTGTTGCCTGTCAGGTTGATTTTTTCTGCGTTGATAACAACTACGTTATCTCCACAGTCCACGTGCGGTGTATAATTTGTTTTGTATTTACCTCTTAAAAGCATTGCAACTTTAGAAGCAAAACGGCCCAAATTATGACCTTCAGCATCAACAACTATCCACTCTTTCTGAGCAGTAGCCTTGTTGGCCGAAACTGTCTTGTAGCTTAATGTGTTCACAATAAATAATTTTAATTAAACATTCCGTCCCCAATAAAGGGGATGCAAAAGTACAATTATTTATCAGAAATTCAAACGTGTAGAAAAAATATTATTTTGCAGCTAATTTTATGGAGATGAGAGAGGTTATATGAATGTATGAAATTACTTCAACGGCCTCAAGGTATTACTATAGGTAATAGTAAAAGCATTTTTACCGCCGGGGTTTTTCATCAGGTATATAAACTTGTGTTTTTTTGCATCTTCTGCCTCTATAACTACTTCTTTATTGGTAAGGTTGTCAAATACTTTTGTATCCACTGTATTATCTATCCTAATGGAGCCTGCAACGCCACTTTTAAGGTTAGATATGGTATAGTCGTTATATAGCTGTTTTTTAGCATTGCTCACTATTACTTTTTCGCCTTTAAAGTTTTGTGTAAATATAAGCACCGAAAAGCCTGCACCGGCTGCCTTAAGGTCGCTAAGCAGTGCTGCCTTTTCTTTTTCACTGGCAGATGTAAAATCATCCCTGTACTGAATCCCGTCCTTCTTTTTTACTTTTGTGTCAGCTTTAGCAGTTGTGCCCGCAGGCTGTGTTACACCTCCCGGCGTTTTACACATTACCATCAGCAAAGAAAGCAGTATTATAGCAACTGTTTTTTTCATTTTAATATACTCTTTATAAATTAACCGCTAAATATAACACCCCAATTTACTATTTAGTATAGATTTAAGATATAAATAACAAAGGCTCCCTGACACTGGGAGCCTTTACAAACCTACTGTATAAAAACTAACTCAACTATTTTTTTATTAATTTAAGAGTACTCTGGCGGTTATTTGCATCTGTAACCTTTACAAGGTAGATACCACTGTTAAGCCCGCTCACATCATAACTGTTATGTGGCTGGCTGCCATTAAAGGTTTTTACAAGCTGACCTGTAATATTATAAAGCTCAACTTTTACTGTAGTAATGCTAACGCTAAAACGGTCTGTTGCAGGGTTAGGGTATAGTACAGCCTTTTCTGCTGTTACATTTTTATTGCCTAAAACAGGTTCCTGGTTGCCCAGTATCCTGTATTCTCCCGGTTGTAATGTTATTGTTGTTGTAGAGCCGCTAAAGGTTTCTTCAGAGTTCATAAGGTTATACCACGTATTAGAAACACCTGCGGGGAAGTTTGTATTTACAGTTCTTGCTGTAAGGTCAAAGTTTGCCAGCACAATTACATTACGCAGTTCATCATTCGAAATACTTTCATCCCAAATATCAATTCTTGGGGTTAAGTTACCCGATGCCACAGTAAATGTTTTTGTACTGAACACAGGGTTATCTCTCCTTAGCTTATTGATAAATGCCCATGTATTGTATATAGCCATCCTGTTAGGGTCGCTTGTGTACCCTATTTCAGAAGGTATCGGCTTAGGGTTGGTGCGGCAGCCGTTATCTATTGTGCCGTTTTCGCAATGGTTGATGCTAAAGTCATAGCCAAGCTCGCCAAACTGCCATATCATTTTAGGGCCGGGTATGGTTAAAAATACAGCACCTACAGTTTTCATTCTTTCAAGCGCGGTTGCCATATCAGTAACATCATAACCGCCTGAATTTGCACCAAACTGTAAGTTTTTAAACATAAGTCTCTCTTCATCATGGCTTTCGGCATAGCCAATAAGCCTTGGCTCAGTAAAGCCCCTGTTTTCAAAATCTATAGAGTTAAAGTTGCTGCTGCTTGCATACCCCATTGAGTTTTGGTTATAGGCGTGGTTTAAGTTACCCCAAAACATAATGCCCTTACCTTCTTCAACACGATAGTTAGCCCATTCTGTTTCTTCAGCCGCAGAACTGTTAGGTCCTGAGCCTACTCCTAAATGCTCGAATATTACATAAAAGTCATTGTCAATTTCCCACTGATAATCAGCATATTCTTTTAATATAGCCACCCTGTCAGCATGATAGGCATTTGTACATCCTTCATCTGTAGAATTACATTCCTGTGTAAACCCTTTGGTTAAATCCCAACGGAAACCATCAATATTAAACTCTGTCATCCAGTGCTCAATAGTCCTTTCAGAATAGTATTTAGTTAAATCAGATGAATGGTCAAGGTCGGTTCCTACACTATATGTGTGTGTAGCTATAACATTGCAATAAGGGTTTTCGGCAGTAGCGTTACCAAAACCATCGCCATCGGGATCGTCCATCCACATTCTTGCCAATGGAGAACGTCCGTAAACATGATTAAGTGCAACGTCAAGTATTACAGCTATGCCATTTTGGTGGCAAAGATCTATAAATGCCTTCATTGAATCCTGATTGCCATAGGCTTTATCAAGCGCCATGTGGTAGGCAGTATTATACCCCCACGAAATATTACCTTCAAATTCCATTACAGGCATTATCTGGATAGCGTTTACATTAAGGTTCTTAAAGTAGCTTATCTGCTCTGATAATGAAGTCCATGTTTTTTGTGAATTAAAATCACGGATTAATAACTCATAAATAATAAGGTCTTCTTTTGCCGGTTTTTCAAAGTCAGTTACCTGCCAGTTATACGCTTGTTGCCCTGTTTGCAGTACAGTAACCTCAAAAGACTGACCTGCGGGGTATGCAGGCAGGTTTGGGTATTGTGCCTCTGTAATATATGGGTCATCAAAAGGAGAGAGTACAAGAGTAGAAAAAGGATCTGCCGTTTTTACAAATGCAGGTGAGTTTGTAAGTGGAGTTTCATCTACAACCCAATATTGGTATGTATATTCCTCTCCGGGTGTTAAATCTGTCAGCTCAAGCCAAAATTTTCCTGTATCAGGATCTTTTTTCATAGCATATGCCGATGTTGGCTGCCAATTGTTAAAACTCCCTGCTACATATACATAATCTTTACCCGGTGCGTTTAAAACAAGAGTAGCAACAGTATTATCAGCATCGCTGTATGTAATACCATCTCTAACACCCGAAGGCATAGCCTCGCTTACAGTTAACGGATTTACCATAACAGCAAATCTTTTTGTAATTGTATTGCCATTTTGTGTAACTACAAGCTCATAATTTTGGTTGCCTATTATACCGGTATGATTGTAAGAGTAGCTTGTTATGCCGTTTTGAGTATTTATGGTTGCTCCATTAGCTTTCAGTTCATAAGTAGCGTTGCCACCTGTATTGGTAGCTGAAATTGCCTGGTTGCCCCCGGAGCTTAATAATGTAGTGCTGTTTTCTGCCGGAGAGGTTAAGTTAACCTGAAATGCACCAACATTTACAAAGTAATCTTCCGTCTGCTGGTTGCCCGCCGCATTTCTAAACACAACACATATTTGAGTAATTGTGCTTGTTGCAGGCACACCAAAATACGTATATAAATCTGGGCTAAGCTGTAATGTATAGTTGTTTCCGGAAACGTGTGTAAGGGCAGGTTGTGTAGTATTTACTCCCCAGCTTCCCACAACATTAGACCATTGCGTACCATTAACCGTTAAGCCAATGTGGGCATAAATAGTGCCATTGTAGCTTGCAAGCCCCGTACCTGCCTTATTAAAATTTAATGTTACAGGTGCATTTGCCAAAGCTGGCGAAGGTGTTGTACTTAACTGTGCAAAGCTAAAATAACTTAACAGTAAAAATAAAAAAGTAATTTTTTTCATGGGTATATTAGATTAAAAAGGGCTGACAAGCAGCCCTTTTATAAGTCAATTCTAATTATATTTCAATAAATATATATCTTCTGTCAAGGTCGTTAAACCAAACTTCATAAGTGCCTGGTAGTGGAACAGCCTGAAAGTCTGATCCGTTTTCAGTAACCTGACCAGTGATTAGTGTTCCTCCGCCCCAGTTACCTGGTAAATCCCAAGAATCATTTGCCCTGAATTTAACAACATCATCAGTTAATTCTACCGATGGAAGCCTCCATAAGTGTGGGTTTTGTGTGCTGTTAGTAAAATTAGTATCCGTATCCCATCCTCCCGGAGTTGCAGCACCTATAATTCCTACCGAATCAAAAGTATTCGCACCTGAAGCGCTAAAAGGCTCAAGTGTATAGGTCATATCTCCTATATTCATTGTTAAAGTATAATAACCTGCAGTTTCTATTACAAACGGACCTGGCTCATTACTTCCGTCATCTCCGCTTACACCTAAAACGCCTTCAGATACTGAACCATATTGAGGGTGCCAGTTTCCACGGCTGGAAAGTACCTTAAACTCATCAGCGTTAAAATATCCTGTAAAGTAAAATATATTCTGGTCTTCAGGATCTCTGAATAAAGGTGCATTGCCATTATTGTTTTCCCATCCATGTTCTGTAGCTGCCCCTACAAGGTAAAGATCTTGTGCAGCAGTAAATAGCTGGTATGGTGTAACAAGGTAAGTTATAGTGTCAGAATATGCTTCCATACCTGGCTGTGTGCCTACGTTAGATTTTATCCTGATGTCAATTGCACCTTCTTCGCCCGGTACTAGACCAGCTCCTAAAACAGCAGAGTTTAATGACTGTGCATTAATTGTTGTAAAAGTATTAGTAGTACTTGTAAGGTTTACAGGGCTTGAAAAATCATTGCCATTTAAAACCATCTGTACTGTATAGGTAACCTCTACAGGTGTGCCATAGTTCATATCCTGCCAAGCCAGTACAAGTGCAGGGTTTTGCGGTGCATCAGCACTTAGTATCACGCCTTCGCCAGATACAGGAGTAAGTATGCTGAATGAAGCTTCAGGTGTTACATAAATAAGATCCTGCTCATCTTCGCATGAAGCAAGCCCTGTAAAAAGGGTAGCTGCTAAAAAAAACTTGAATATATTTTTCATTTTGCTTTAGTGTTAAATGTTAGTTTTATTAATAACCTGGGTTTTGTGTTAAATTAGGGTTTGCTGCCAAAGAAGCGTTAGGTATAGGGAAAAGTCTGTAATTATTGGATATTGCTATACCGTTAGATCCGTTTCCTTTCCATGCCCAGTTGTAGTTACCACCGGTGTAACGGTTAAAGCGGATTAAATCCTGCCTTCTGTGTGCTTCCCAGTGCAGCTCTCTAGAACGCTCATCAATTATAAACCCAAGGGTTAACTGAGATTGTGTGATGTTACCGTTTGTAGAACCATTATTAGCTCTTTCCCTTAATGCGTTTACATAAGTTAAGGCCTCGGCAGTGCTTGCTCCCGCAGCACCCCTTAAAGCACACTCAGCATACATAAGGTAAACATCAGCAAGCCTGAATAAAGGGAAATCAGTATCTACAAAGTCAGTACTCGGGCCTGCAACACCTGTAGAGGAGATATTAGAAAATTTACCAATAATATATCCTTCACCCTGGTTAGAAATTGTGTTTATGTCAATTGGTCTGTCGCCCGATATTATAGTGTTCCTGTCATCATTATTAAATACCGATCCGTCAAATTTTTCTGCAAACTGCCTCCTTACACGAAGTGCACCACCCCAGGCACCTGCCGAAACACCAAACGATTCTCCGTTTTGCTCTATAGACCCTACCTGCCCGTTAATGATAACAGTTGTTGGTCCGTAGTTTTGTGTTACCAGTCCGTCAGACTGTAATGTGAAAATCATTTCAGGAGAGTTCTGATTGTCCTTTTTAAAGTTATTAAGGTAAAGAGGGCTTAACGCATATCCGGAATTTATAATCTCGGTACATTTAGCCGCACATTCTGCATATTTAGCCTGCCCTACATACACTTCAGCATTAAGGTAAAGTTTTGCAAGTACCATATTGGCTACGCCCTGGTCTAACCTTCCGTACTCATTGCCCCTTGCAGGTCGTAACGATGGCAGTACATCATTAATTTCACTTTCAATAAAATCAAACAGTTGCTGTGCTGAATATTCCGGCCCGGCAAAGTTTACAGGGTCATTTTCAGTAAAAAATGGTGCTTTACCAAATAAGTCAAGCATATTATAGTAAGCCATAGCTCTTAATACTCTTACTTCACTTCTGTAAATTTCAATCTGTGCAGCTTCATCGGCAGATATTCCCCTGCGCTCAAGCAATTCGGGCGTACTTTGCTGAAGAAACTCGTTTACTAAAGCAACCTCAACCATTGTACGGCTGTACATACCAAGTATAAGTGGGTTTTCTGCCGTCCATATATTACGCTGAAGTTCCCTTGTGCCCGGGTCGTTTTCATAACTCCATATTACTTCATCTGTTGTAAGGTTCTGTAAATACCAAAGGCAACGGCCGTACTGGCTGGTACCGGCATCTACACCCTGAAGGAAAGATGAGCCAGGGCCATCTGTACCTGTTAAAGAAAGGTTTCCATACACCCCTGCAAGAGCCTGCCTGTATGCGCCCGGCCTTGAGTAAAAATCATCTGCTGTAAAAATGTTTGGGTCTCTTGGTGTTACATTCAGGTCGTCTGTGCAGGAATTAAGCACAAACAGAAGACATACCAAGGAGGTTAAACGAAATTTTATTTTTTTCATAGTATTTTATTTAAAAATTTATGTTAGCACCAAAAAGGATGCTTCTCTGTCTTGGATATATAGTCTGGTCACGTCCGTCATTGGTTATTTCAGGGTCTAAACCTGAATATTTAGTGATAACAAAGGCATTTTGCACACCTGTAAACAATCTTACCTGGGCTTTATTATTCAGCCAGTTGCGGAATGTGTAGCCTAAAGTTATGTTATCCATCCTAAGGAAAGAACCGTTCTCGATATACATATCAGAAAGTACAACATCTGCAGTATTTACGAAATTTGTATTGTTAACGGATGAAGGTATGTTTCCAAGTGCAGTATCTGCCCTTAAAAAGTTTAACTGCGCATTACCAGCATCTACAGCGTTGTATATCCTGTTGCCTAAGCTTGCCCTCATGTTGAACGAAAAATCAAAGTTTTTGTAGTTCATGCTCGAAGCAAAGCCGAATAAAGCATCAGGGTCAGGGTTTTTGTATATATACCTGTCATCACCATTTATTATACCGTCACCATTAAGGTCTGCATAAGCACCTTCTATAGGAGCACCGTTGGTATCATAAAGCTGTTTGTAAACGTAAAAAGAGTTCGGGGTATAGTCAACCCTGTATATTTGTGCTGTACCACCTGTACCTGCACCTGTATCACCTAAAAGAAAATCTGCATCCTGTGCAAGTGAAGTTATCCTTCTTTCAAACTTTGTAAAGTTAAAATTCACATTCCAGTTAAAATCTTCAGTTTTTACTACATCAGCTATAATACTGAATTCAACTCCTTTTGTTTCAAAATCACCTACGTTCTGAAATCCTCTGTTAGAAAAGTTACTTCCGTCAGGGAAAGGTACAATTGCTAAAAGGTCGTTTGTTTTTTTATAGAAAACATCTACTGCACCTGTAATACGGTTATCATATAAGCCATAGTCAATACCTACGTTGTAGGTTGTGGTTTCTTCCCACTTAAGCAATGGGTTGTATGGTGCTGAAATACCGATAGGTATAGCTGTAGAACCAAACGTATACTGGCTGCTGCCAATACCCTGGTTATACTGCTGTAAGTAATAATTTCTGGCACTGCTGCTGCTCCCAATATCCTGCTGACCTGTTATACCATACCCCAAACGTAGTTTCAGGTCACTTATAGTGTTTGTATTAGTAAATAAGTCTTCGTTTAATTTCCATGCAAAAGCAGCGGCAGGGAAGTTACCCCATCTGTTTTGTTCATCAAACCTTGAGCTACCGTCTCTTCTGTACGAAAGGGTAAGTAAATACTTGTCGTTAAAAGAGATATTTGTTCTTCCAAAAAAACCAATAAGTACGTTATCTGTTGCTATTTGGGTTAAAGGGAAGTTGTTTGGTAACAACGGGTCAAATATATTACCTGTTGAGAAGCCCTGCTCCTGAAATATTTGATAAGAATATCCTGCAGTAGCATCAACATTAGTTTTACCAAAAGTTTTATTGTAGTTTAAATAAGCGTCTAATAGTCTGTTTCTTAATACTCTGTCAGAATATTCATCGGTACCAAAAGGAATATTTCCTAATGAAGGTGCTGATGCAGCAATTGATGGTACATCCCTGTAACGCTCTCCGTTTGACTCATCAAAACCTAAGTTAACAATAGCTCTTACATCTGGGAAAAAGTGCAGCCTGTATTCGGTTTCAAAGTTACCGTAAAAACGTCTGTTAGTTCCCCTGTCATTAGTCAGCATTAACTGGGCTACCGGGTTACGTGGTGCCAGGTTAAGTGTATTGTTGCTTGGGTTGTAGTATTCAAAATATCCTCCGTAAGGTGAATTAGGATCAGTTATAGGTTGTGTGGGGTCAAACCTGATAGCCTGGAATTCAACACCATCAGCAAAACGATTTCTCTCGTCTGTATAGTTAGCCGATACCCTGAATTTTAAGTGATTGTCAAAAAATGACGGGTTTAATGAAACAGATACTGTATTCCTGTTAAAGGCATTAGTAAGCCTTAAACCTTCCTGGTAGGTATTACCTAAAGATAACCTTACCGGTATAGCATTAAATAAATTACCCGTTAAAGAAAGGTTGTTATCAACAAAGTCAGTACGTCTGTAAATAGCATCCTGCCAGTCAGTATTTGCAGTTCCTAAAAGCCCTGCATCCTGCGGTCTGTAAGTTTCTATCATTTGCCTGTACTCATCTGCCCCAAAAACATTAACCTTATTAGTTAATCTTCCTGAACCGTACTGAAAGTTGTAATTAACCCTTAGGTCTTTACCACCTTTTTTAGTAGTAATTAATATAACACCGTTTGACGCCCTTGAACCATATATTGCAGTTGCCGATGCATCTTTTAATACAGTAAAACTTTCAATGTCGTTAGGGTTTAATGCTGCCAGTAAAGAAGTTGAACCTGTATTGGTTTCATTAGTTATAGGTAAACCGTCTATAACTATTAAAGGGTCATTAGAGGCGTTAAGTGATGAACCACCCCTTATCCTTATTTGAGAACCTGAACCCGGAGCACCGCTTGTGTTAACAGTAACACCGGCAACCCTACCGTTTAAAAGGTTTTCGGCTGTTACAATTGCTCCCCGGTTAAACTGTTCTGACGTTACACTTGTCAGAGATCCTGTAGCATCTTTTTTCTTAACACTACCATAACCAATAACTACTACCTCTTCAAGCTGGGTAGCATCTTCTTCTAAAATTACAGATATAGAGCTTTGTCCGTTATATTCAATTACCTGATTGGCAAAGCCTATATAGCTAAACACAATACGCTCACCGTTGTTAACACCAGGCAGGGTAAAATTACCGTCCATATCTGTAGCAGTGTTATTTGTGGTTCCCTCTACAATTACATTTACCCCGGGTATGGGCTGCCCGGTGGTATTATCACGAACGGTACCCGATAAGCTGTTTTGCGCCAGCATGCTGAGGGGCATCATCAGTAATAAAAGTAATAACTTTTTATACATTGTTTTCATACAAGTTGTTTAGGTTAATTTTGCTTTTTGTTTTGCTTATAAATCCACTTCGAATGTTAAAATTATGTAAATAAATTAATTAAAAAAACGTTTTCGTTTTAGTGCTGTACCGCAAACGTTTTCGTGTTGAAAACTTTTCGCACTTTGCACTATTTCAGTAAGATAATTGCCATAAATAAAAATAAGATTTATCTTTATTCGCAAATTAATAGTTTATCATTGTTAATGAAAAGAAAAGTAACGCTTAAACAAATAGCCAAGGAATTGGATGTGTCTATTTCTACGGTTTCTAAATCCCTTAGGAACAGTCCCGAGATTAGTGAAGATACCCGCCAGAAAGTACAGGCATTTGCAAAGCTGTATAATTACAGACCTAATAATATTGCGCTGAGCCTTAAGAATAAGAAAACCAAAACTATAGGTATTATTATACCCGAAATAGTACATCATTTTTTTGCTACTGTAATCAGTGGTATAGAGCAGGTGGCTAATGAAAACGGATATAATGTAATTGTCTGTTTATCAGATGAATCTTTTGACAAGGAGGTAATAAATATGGAAATGTTGTCTAATGGCAGTATTGACGGCTTCATTATGTCCTTATCTAAAGAAACACAGCAAAAAAAGGACTTTCACCATATTGTAGAGGTTATTAACCAGGGCATGCCTGTAGTACTGTTTGACAGGGTTACTAATGATGTACTGTGTGATAAAGTTATAATAGACGACCAGATGGCAGCTTATGAAGCGGTAGATTTCCTTATAGGGAAAGGGTTTAAAAACATAGGGTTGGTTACTACTATAGATTATGTGAGCGTTGGGAAACTGCGTACTGACGGTTATCTTAATGCACTGGGAGACCATGATATGGCAGTAGAAGATGATATGATAGTTAAGATAGAAGATATTGATAACTGTGCTTCTAAAATTGAGAAACTGCTTGAAGACAAAAAGCCCGACGCTATTTTTGCCGTAAACGAGCTTTTTGCCGTAACTACTATTAAGCTGGCAAATAAAATGGGGCTTAAGGTGCCTGAGGATATATCTGTTATAGGTTTTACAGACGGTATTATATCCCAGTTTTCTACACCAAGTATTACTACGGTGAGCCAAAATGGTATAAAAATGGGCGGTCGCGCTGCTAAAATGCTTATAGAAAGGCTGGAAATGGAGGAAGAAAATGAACAATATACTACCGAACTGATAGAAACGCACCTTGTAGAAAGAGAATCTACGGCAACGTTGTAGTTAAGGTTAGTTTATTGTTAATCAATTTTATACAGAATATAAATCCGGTATTTCAGCCGGATTTTTTTTGCTCAAAAATTTTTTCAGAATAAAAAAAAACTATATTTGCTTAATTATCAAAGCTTATATTTTCACTTCGTACCATAAGTTTTTGATAAGCCATAACACGCTTATCGTAGTATTAATTTAAATTACGATAATGGAAAAGCGTAAATTAGGTTTCTGGGAAATATGGAACATGAGTTTCGGTTTCCTGGGAATACAAATGGGTTTTGCTCTGCAAAATGCCAACGCCAGCCGCATACTGCTGATTTTTGGCGCTGATGTACATGAGCTGTCCTGGTTTTGGATTATTGCCCCTTTGATGGGACTAATTGTTCAGCCAATAATAGGACACTATAGCGACAACACATGGAGCAGGTTCGGGCGCAGAAAGCCTTATTTTCTTGTAGGAGCTATACTGGCATCTGTAGGCTTGATTTTAATGCCGCAAGCTGATATTTTTATCGCTTTTCTTCCCGCCTTGTGGGTTGGGGCGGGTATGCTCATGATAATGGATGCCTCATTCAATATCGCAATGGAACCCTTTAGGGCACTTGTGGCAGATAACCTACGTACAGATCAGCGTACGCTTGGTTTTAGCGTACAAACGGCACTTATTGGTGCAGGGGCTGTTGTTGGTTCAGTGCTGCCTTACATTCTTTCTAATTGGCTTGATGTTCCAAATACAGCAACTGAAGGTGCTGTGCCTTCTCATTTAATATGGTCATTTATAGCAGGAGCCTTAATAATTGTAACTACAATTTTAATAACAATTTTTACAACAAAGGAATATTCGCCCGAGGAGTTGGATAACTTTGGACGTCTACAGGGGATAGAGCCAGAACCCGTAAAAGAAGCTAAAATAACAGATATTTTTTCAGACTTTAAAAAAATGCCGGAAACCATGCGCCAGTTAAGCTGGGTACAGTTCTTTTCATGGTTTGGGCTTTTTGGTATGTGGGTATTTACTGTTCCGGCAATAGCACATCATATTTACGGACTTCCAATGGATGATACTAATAGCCAGGCATTCAGTAATGCAGGCGACTGGGTTGGGATATTGTTTGGTATTTACAATCTTGTATCAGCAATATTTGCCTTTTGCCTGCCATTTATAGCAAAACGCGTTGGCAGAAAGTTAACCCATACCATCTCACTGCTTATAGGTGGTGTGAGCCTTATTTCCATTTATTTTATGCCAGACCAATATTGGGTTATCCTCCCAATGGTAGGTGTCGGTATTGCATGGGCAAGTATATTGGCTATGCCTTATGCTATTCTTGCGGGTTCTATCCCGCCAAGGAAAATGGGAGTGTACATGGGTATTTTCAACTTTTTTATCGTAATGCCCCAAATTATCAATGCCATAATAGGAGGGCCAATTGTAAAATACTTTTATAACGGCAACGCCATATATGCCATTGTAACCAGTGGTGTGGCATTTATAATAGCAGCAATACTTGTTGTTAAAGTTAAAGATGTGGACGATGTAAAATCCAGATCAGAAATTCTATAATAAAATTTAATGAAACAAAAAGCATTCATATTCGACCTTGACGGAGTAATTGTAGATACTGCCAAATACCACTTTTTGGCATGGCAAAAAATAGCTAACGGGCTTGGTATCGATTTTACACATGAACATAATGAACAACTTAAAGGGGTAAGCAGGGTAAGGTCGCTGGATATTATTCTTGGCTTAGGCAATGTAAAGGCCTCACAGGAAGATAAAGATAAGTGGCTTGCCACTAAAAATGAAGATTATTTGGCATACATAACCCAAATGAATGAAGATGAAATATTAGAAGGGGTAGTGCCTGTATTGCAATATTTAAAAGATAACAAACAACCTATAGCATTGGGTTCTGCAAGTAAAAACGCAAGGCCTATACTGGAAAAGGTAAACATACTGCATTATTTTGATGCTATTGTAGATGGTAATGATGTTACCAATGCTAAGCCCGACCCCGAAGTGTTTGTAAGGGCGGCACAACTGCTTGGTCAGCCATCTGCCGGCGCTGTAGTATTTGAAGATTCTGTTGCTGGAGTACAGGCGGCAAATATAGCCAGCATGATAAGCGTGGGTATAGGCAGTAAAGAGGTACTGCACGAAGCGCACTACAATTTTAATGATTTTACAGAAATAACAACTGATTTTTTACAAACCTTAGTTAATAAATAACATGAATCAGGATTATATACTACCGGATAACTGGTCGATAATAGAAGAAGGATTTGATGCGGAAAGGGTAAAATCTTCCGAAAGTTTATTCAGTATTGGTAACGGGGCTATGGGGCAGCGTGCCAATTTTGAAGAAAATTATACAGGACACACCTTTCAGGGAAGTTATATAGCAGGCATTTACTATCCTGATAAAACTAAAGTGGGATGGTGGAAAAACGGCTATCCTGAATATTTTGCCAAAGTACTTAATGCACCTAACTGGATAGGCATTAATATAGTTATAAATGATGAAACACTCGACCTGCATACCTGTAAAGAGGTAAGAAACTTCAGGAGGGAACTCAATATGAAAGAGGGCTGGTATAACCGTTCTTTTGAAGCTGTTTTACAAAACGGGCTTGAAGTTAGGGTAAATGCAAGGCGTTTTCTTTCGTTGCAGTCAGATGAGCTGGGTGTAATAAAATATGAAATTACCCCGCTTACAGGTGATGCACAAATAGTTTATAAGCCTTATGTAGATGCAGGGGTTAAAAATGAAGATGCCAACTGGGAAGAAAAGTTTTGGGAGCCGCTTGATGTAAAACATCATGGCAATGCAGCTTTTGTAACTGCCAGGACTTTTAAAACACATTTTAATGCAGCCACTTTTATGCATAACGATGTACTTTTAAATGGCAGGAGCTTAAACAGCAATCCGGAGGATGTTGATGCCTCTAATGATAAAGTACAGTTTACTTACACGTTAGATGTACCACAGGGAGATACAGCGGCTATTATAAAATTTGGCGGTTACATAGTATCATTAAACCATGATAAAGATAGACTGATAGAGGCTGCCGAGAATGTAATTGCCCAAGCGCAGGCTAAAGGGTATGATGCTTTGTTTGAGGAACAAAAACAGGCATGGGCTGCAATATGGGAAAAGGCAGATATTACTATAGAGGGCGATGTAAAAGCACAGCAGGGAATACGTTTTAATATATTTCAGCTTAACCAGACGTATCTGGGTAAAGACCCAAGGCTAAACATAGGCCCTAAAGGTTTTACAGGGGAAAAATATGGGGGCAGTACCTACTGGGATACAGAGGCTTACTGCATACCTTTTTACATGGCGACTAAAGACCAGGAGGTAGCACGTAACCTGCTTACCTACCGTTACAACCATCTTGAAAAAGCTATAGAAAACGCGGCCAAACTTGGGTTTATTAATGGTGCGGCATTGTACCCTATGGTTACCATGAATGGTGAGGAGTGCCATAATGAGTGGGAAATTACTTTTGAAGAAATTCACCGTAACGGGGCAATAGCTTTTGCCATATTCAACTACTATCGTTTTACAGGAGATTATAGCTATATACCCGAAATGGGGCTTGAGGTACTGATAGGCATAGCCCGTTTCTGGCAGCAGAGGGCTACACTTTCCTCTAAGCTTAATAAGTATGTAATACTTGGGGTAACAGGCCCTAACGAGTATGAAAATAATGTAAACAATAACTTTTATACAAACTACATTGCAAAATGGTGTATTGATTATACCGAAGAGCAGATAGCAAAAGTAAAAGAAGAATATCCTGCCGATTATAACCGCATTATGGCAAAGGCAAACCTTGATGCCGAAGAGGTTAAAAAATGGAAAAATGTAGCCGATAATATGTATTTTCCATACTCTGAAGAGCATGGGGTTTATTTACAGCAGGACGGCTTTTTAGATAAAGATTTAGTAAAAGTTAGCGAGCTTGATAAATCCCAACGTCCGATTAACCAAAAGTGGTCGTGGGACAGGATACTGCGTTCGCCTTATATTAAACAGGCAGATGTACTGCAGGGCTTCTACTTTTTTGAAGACCACTTTAACCGCGAACAACTGGAAAGGCACTTTGATTTTTACGAACCGTTAACAGTACATGAGTCGTCACTATCGCCATGCGTACATTCTATACAGGCAGCCGTTTTGGGCAGGATGGAGCAGGCATATACCTTTTACCTGAGAACTTCAAGGCTTGACCTTGATGATTATAACAAGGAGGTAGAAGAAGGGCTGCACATAACCAGTATGGCGGGTACATGGATGAGCATTGTAGAAGGCTTTGGCGGTATGCGCATTAAAAACGAAACCCTGCACTTTGAGCCTAAAATACCACAGCAGTGGGAAGGCTATTCCTTTAAAATTAACTTTAGGGGACAGGTATTAAAAGTTGCCATACACCAAGGCGAAACTAAATTCACCCTTGAGGGAGATAAGGAATTAACTGTTTTTGTAAACGGCAAAGAAGTACTGGTTACGCCTCACGAGCTGGTTACAGTATAATAATTTAAATAAAAAGACTGTCTCAAAAACTTAATTTCCCTCCTTATGGGAAATCAGATTTTAAATTTTTTGAGACAGTCTTTATAATAAAAATGTAATGAAAAAAATCTTCAGTTTTATACTCATTTTAAGTTTTACCTGTGTTTTTGCACAACTGCAAAAAGTGGAACCGCCTTTTTGGTGGAGCGGCATGCACAACCCTGAACTGCAGATTATGTTCTATGGTGATAACATTGCACACTTAAAACCTTCAGTGTCGGGAGGTGTTGTAATTAAAAATGTTGTAAAAACAGAAAATCCTAATTATGTATTTATAACTATAGATACTAAGGACTTACCTCCATCAGATATTATATTCTCATTTAATAACGGCAAAGTTAAAAGATCTATAGCTTATAAATTTCAACTAAAAAAGAGAAAGGAAAATTCGGCAAACAGGGAGAGTTATGATTCGTCAGATCTTATTTACCTTATAATGCCAGACAGGTTTGCTAATGGCAATTCTGCTAATGACAACCATAAAGAAACTAAAGAAAAGCTGAACCGCTCGCATGATTTTGGCAGGCACGGCGGCGATATAGAGGGAATCATCAAAAACCTTGATTATATACAGGAGTTGGGTGCTACAGCCATATGGAACACCCCGCTTTGTGAGGATGATGCCGAAAGAGGCTCATATCATGGTTATGCCCAAAGCGATGTGTATAAAATAGACCCACGCTATGGTACAAATGAAGATTACGTTCGCCTTTCGGCAGAACTGAAAAAGCGTGATATGAAACTCATTCTGGACTATGTTACCAACCACTGGGGTTCAGAACACTGGATGTATAAAGATTTACCAACTTATGACTGGATAAACCAGTTTCCGGGTTACTCGCAGTCTAATTACAGAATGACAACGCAGTTTGACCCTAACGCATCGGCAATTGATGCTAAAAACTGTATCGACGGCTGGTTTGTAAGCTCTATGCCCGACCTGAATCAAAAAAATCCTTTAGTACTGAACTACCTTATCCAAAATGCTATCTGGTGGATAGAATATGCCGACCTTGACGGTTTTCGTGTAGATACGTATTCGTATAATGATAAGGAAGGTATTGCCAAATGGACAAAAGCCATTACAGATGAATATCCTTATTTTAATATAGCAGGAGAGGTATGGATGCACGATCAGGCGCAGATGGCTTACTGGCAAAAAGACAGTAAAATAGCAGCCATACAAAACTACAATTCATACCTGCCTACGGTTATGGATTTTACGCTACATGATGCCATAACCACAGTTTTTAGTGAAGATGAAGCAACGTGGAATGACGGGATGATTAAAGTGTATGACAATTTTACGAATGACTTCCTGTACCCGGATATCAACAATATATTGGTTTTTGCTGAAAACCATGATACAGGCCGTATTAATGAAATTTATAAAAATGACTTTAATAAATATAAAATGGCTATGACGCTTATTGCTACAGTAAGGGGAATACCGCAAATTTATTATGGGTCAGAAATTGGCATGGCAGGAGATAAAGGGAAAGGAGATGGCGACATCAGGAGGGATTTCCCGGGAGGATGGGAAGGCGATGCTAACAATGCGTTTACTAAATCCGGACGTACGGCAGAGCAGCAAAAATATTTTGAGTTTTCCTCTAAGCTGTTCAACTGGCGTAAAACGGCAGAAGTTATCCATAACGGGAAAACTACGCATTACCTGCCCGAAAATAACGTGTATGTATACTTCAGGTATAATGATGCAAAGTCGGTTATGGTAGTGATTAATAACAATGCTGATGCACAAAGTATCGACACGAAGCGTTTTGCTGAAAATATAAAAAGCTATACAGCTGGTACAGAAGTGCTGACTGCTAAGAAAGTTAACCTGACTGAAAAACTTGCAATAGAAGGTAAATCAGTAATGATACTGGAATTACAATAACAGATGAACAGATTACTGAATATACTTTTACTTTTTGTTGTTACTGTTGCGTTGGCACAAAATGCCGACAGGCATATAGAAAGCACGCAATATTTTGTCGATCGACTTGAATTGGTAATGAATGACGGACTTTATATCATCAAACCATATTCTGAAAATATAATTGAAACGTCTTTTATTCCTAAGGGGGAGCGTTTTAATAAAAAATCTCACGCTGTATTCCTTGAACCTCAAAAACTAAAAGCAAAGTTTAAAAATAGAAAACATCAACTGGAATACAGTACAAAGGGTGTATCGGTTATAATTCAAAAGTCGCCTTTTCAAATCAGCTATTATTATAATGATAAGCTGCTGCTTAGCGAGAAAGAAGGCTATATAAAAAAAGACAGTACAGAAGTACTTTCGTTTAACCTTAATAATACAGAGGCATTGTTTGGCGGAGGCTCCCGCGCTGTAGGAATGAACCGGAGGGGTAACAGACTGGAGTTGTATAATAAGGCACATTATGGCTATGGCGACAGGTCAGAGCTTATGGGTTTTACTATGCCCATCGTTATGTCGTCTAAATTATATGCAGTCCATTTTGATAATGCTGCTATTGGTTTTCTTGACCTTGACAGTACTAAAAACAATACCCTGAGCTATGAAACCATTAGCGGCAGGAAAACCTATCAGGTAATAGCGGCAGATAACTGGTACAGCTTAACAGAAAGCTACACACTGCTTACGGGCAGGCAGCCCATGCCGCCAAGATGGGCATTCGGTAATTTTGCAAGCCGTTTTGGTTACCATTCAGAGAGGGAAGCGAGAGATGTGGTTAACAGATTTCGTAAAGAGCAAATACCGCTTGATGCTATTGTACTCGACCTTTACTGGTTTGGCAAAGAGGTAAAAGGCACTATGGGTAACCTGAAATTTGACAGGGACAGTTTTCCTGAGCCTGAAAAAATGATAGCCGATTTTAAAGCGAAAAATGTAAAAACAGTACTTATAACAGAGCCTTTTATACTCACTACGTCAAACCGATGGGAGGAGGCAGTAAATGAGGGTATTTTAGCTTCTGATGCATCTGGTAAACCTGCTACTTACGATTTTTTCTTTGGCAATACAGGGCTTATAGATGTATTTAAGCCGGAAGGAAAAAGATGGTTCTGGAATATTTATAAAGAACTGAATAACATAGGCGTTGCCGGATGGTGGGGCGATTTAGGCGAGCCCGAAGTGCACCCGTCATTTGTGCAGCATGCAACAGGCATTGCCGATGAGGTTCATAATATTTACGGGCACAACTGGGCAAAATTGGTGTATGAGGGCTATAGGAAAGATTTTCCTGAGCAAAGGCCTTTTATACTGATGCGTTCCGGCTATTCAGGGTCGCAGCGGTATGGCATGATACCCTGGAGTGGCGATGTTGGAAGGAGTTGGGGCGGTTTACAGTCGCAACCCGAAATTGCTTTGCAAATGGGTATGCAGGGCGTAGGCTATATGCATAGTGACTTAGGTGGCTTTGCCGGAGATAATGTAGATGAGGAACTGTATGTTCGCTGGTTGCAATATGGTGTTTTTCAGCCCATATTCAGGCCGCATGCACAGGAGTCTGTACCATCTGAAGCAGTATTTAAGTCGCCGGAAGTAAAAGCACTGGCAAAACAGGCTATTGAATTACGCTATGAGATGCTGCCGTATAACTATACCCTTGCATTTATAAACAGCCGTAAGGGAACTCCGTTAATGAGGCCTTTATTTTTTGAAGAACCCAATAACAGCAAAACATATACTATAGCCGATGAATACCTTTGGGGAGATAATATACTGGTTACACCTGTTGTAAAACAAGGAGCGGATGAGCGAGAGGTATATTTCCCAAAAGGGAGCAACTGGACAGATATGAATACTAAAAAGAAGTATGCAGGAGGGAGTACGCATACTATTATTCTTGATGATAAAAACATTCCGCATTTTGCAAGGGGAGGTTCGTTTATATCGGAAGCAGCAGAAGATATACAATCTACAGATGACTATACCGGGAAGCAACTAAGGGTAAGGTATTATTATGATACTACTGTAACGCAGAGTACAGGTATGTTTTATGATGATGACGGTACAACTCCTGATGCTTATGAAAAAGGGAATTATGAAATACTAAAGTTCAGCAGTACCATTAAAAATAATGAGGCTACGATAACAATAACATCAGAAAAAGGAGCAAATTTTCCTGCTGTAGAGCGAAGGCTTACCTTTTTTGTATATGAGAGCAAAGAAAATATGGACACTGTAAGGTCTATCCCTGTTTATATAAAAAGCGGAGAAACCAAAACAGTAAAATATACAAGTCAATGAAAAAAATAATTTTATCTGCCCTGGCAGCAGTGGCATTACTGGCGGGTTGTGCATCACCTAAAGAAGAAAAACAAAAAAAAGAAACACCTTTTGTATGGGAGGGTGCGAATATGTATTTTTTACTGACTGACCGTTTTAATAATGGCGATACGGCTAACGATGTAAACTTTGACCGCACTAAAGAAACAGCGGTACTGCGAGGGTTTGAAGGTGGAGACATTCGTGGCATAATCAAGAAAATAGAAGAAGGTTATTTTGATGATTTAGGTATCAATGCGATTTGGTTTACTCCGGTTGTAGAACAGATACACGATGCTACCAATGAAGGGACAGGAAATACCTATGGCTTTCATGGCTACTGGGCTAAAGACTGGACACAACTTGACCCAAACTTTGGTACTCACGATGATTTAGCCGAACTGGTTGAAAAGGCCCACATACATGGCATAAGGATAGTACTGGATGGTGTTATAAACCATACCGGACCCGTAACCCCTATGGATGAGGTTTGGCCGGAAGGCTGGGTGCGAACAGCACCGCAATGTACGTATGACAGTTATGAAAACACTACAGCCTGCACACTGGTTAAAAACCTGCCGGATATAAAAACTGAAATCGAAGAGGAGGTAGACCTGCCCGTATTTTTAGCAGAAAAATGGAAAAAAGAGGGACGGTATGAGCAGGAAGTAAAAGAGCTTGATGCCTTTTTTAAAAGGACGGGTTACCCACGTGCGCCCAAGTACTATATCATTAAATGGCTTACAGATTATATTGCCGATTATGGTGTAGATGGCTACCGTGCCGATACCGTTAAACATTTAGGCGAAGATGTTTGGGCAGTATTCAGGAAAGAATGTGACTATGCATTTGCACAATGGAAGAAAAACAACCCTGATAAAGTATTAGACGATAACAGCTTTTTTACTGTGGGAGAAGTATATAATTACGGAATTTCATCAGGGCAGTTATATGACTTTGGCGATAAGAAAGTAAACTACTATGAAAATGGGTTTGATGCTCTTATCAACTTTGAACTTAAGTATGATGCTGATAAGCCGAAAGAAGAAGTTTTTGCAAAGTATTCAGGTGCACTTAATGATGCTCTTAAAGGCAAAACAGTACTAAACTACCTTACCTCTCATGATGATGGCGCACCGTTTGACAAGCAGAGGGAGAAAAGCTACCTGTCGGCAGAAATGCTGTTGCTTACGCCTGGTATCTCTCAGGTGTATTATGGCGATGAAACAGCACGCCCACTTGATATTGCAGCTACCGAAGGCGATGCAACCCTACGCTCTTTTATGAACTGGGATGCTATTGATACTAACAATGACACTAAAGCCATTCTTGCCCACTGGCAAAAAATAGGGAAATTCAGGAAGAACCATCCTGCTGTAGGTGCTGGTAAACACACCATGATAAGCAACGCGCCTTACGTGTTTAAAAGAGAATATGCTAAAGGTGATTATAAAGATGCTATAGTGGTGGGTATGGATTTACAAAAAGGAGAAAAAACCATAAGTGTTGGAGATGTATTTAAAAATGGCACAAAAGTAAGGGATACCTATTCCGGTAAAGAGGCAGAAGTGAAAGAAGGAAAAATAACTATTAATACAGGGTTTAACCTGCTTTTAATAGAACAATTATAAAAAACAGTAAAAAATAAAACAATATGAAAAAAGCCATAGTGTTAGGTGTTTTTCTTACAGCATTTATCGCCTGTAAGGAAGATAAAAAAGAAGAAAAAACCGAAACTGCACAAACAGAAACCATAGCGGCCGTAAACCCTGCTATGATGGAGAACAGCGTGATTTATGAAGCTAATATCAGGCAGTATTCGCCGGAAGGGACTTTTAGTGCTTTCACAAAAGATATTCCGCAGTTAAAAAACCTGGGGGTAAAAGTAATATGGCTGATGCCAATTTACCCTGTATCGATGAAAAACAGGAAAGCGACTGGTGATTTATCTATAGAGGATATAAAAGACCCTGAAGAGCGTAAAAAATATTTGGGCAGCTATTATGCAATTTCAGATTATACGGCTATTAACCCAGATTTTGGTACCGAACAGGATTTGCAGGAACTGATAAAAACAGCCCACGATAACGGTATGTATGTTATACTGGACTGGGTGGCAAACCATACAGGCTGGGATCATAAATGGATAACAGAACATCCTGAATATTATCACAAAAATGCTAAAGGAGAAGTTACTGACCCGCTTAACCCTGAAACAGGCGAAAGCTGGGGCTGGACAGATGTAGCGCACCTTGACTACAGTAATAAAGACTTGTATGAGGTTGTGAAAAATGAAATGCTGTACTGGGTTAAAGAGCATAATATAGATGGTTTCCGTTGTGATGTGGCAGATAATGTACCTACTGACTTCTGGGAATATACTGTACCGAAGTTAGAAGAAGTTAAGCCGGTATTCATGCTTATGGAATCGAACAAAGAATATCTTTTTAAAGGTATTTTCGATATGGGTTATGGCTGGGATGCACACCACCTTATGAATGATATTGCAAAAGGCAGTAAAACAGTAAAAGACTGGGATGCACTTATAGCAAAGCAAAATGAAAGATATGATGATGAAGATTTCATGATGAACTTTACCTCTAATCATGATGAGAACTCATGGAACGGTACAGAGTATGAACGATTGGGTGACGGGGCAGAAGCTTTTGCTGCGCTTACTTACATGATGCCGGGTATGCCGCTTATATATACAGGTCAGGAGTATGACTTTAACCACAGGCTTAAGTTTTTTGAGAAAGACGAAATCACGAAACAGAAAGGCAAAATGTATGGAGTATATGAAAAGCTTGGAGAGCTTAAAAACGAAAACCCTGCTTTGAATGGTGGTAAAAATGCGGCTTCATACAAAAGGATTAATACATCTGATGATGTAAATATACTTGCTTTTGAACGTGAAAAAGATGGTAAAAAAGCAATATATATTGCTAACCTTTCTAAGTCAGATAAATCATTTACATTGCCGTTACAGGGTACATTCAGCAACTATATGAAGGGCGATAAAGTAACATTTAAAGAAGGCGAGAAACATAACTTTAAACCTTGGGAATACCTAATATTAATCCAAGAGTAATTCAGGGTCATAATAGTAATGAAAGCACAAACTGTTCTGGTTTGTGCTTTTTTATTTTAAAACTATCTTTACCAAAAATCTGGTATATGGCAGGAATGCTTAAAATAGGGCACAGGGGCGCAAAAGGGTATG
>JBQGDD010000268.1:0-1985 GCA_052038845.1 Dyadobacter sp.
AATTAATATACTATGATAAGCCGGAGGATGATATGCCTAAGATAGTAGTTAATGATAACTATGAAAGGGACCTGGATGAGTTTGAGAAAAAATTTCCTGATGCAGAATGGGGAAGGGCAGAAAATATGTCGGTTAAAAAAGGTGATACCGGCAACGGCACTATCGGCTTTATGTAAAAGTTAACATATAGATACGTAGTTATTTTTTTACTATGTTAAAGTTCAAACTTTTAACACTCTTCATTACCCCTAAGTCGTTCCAATTAGTAATTTTATAGAAACCTTAAAACTATAAAATATGGAGAAAATTACTTATGACGGAATGCGCAATTTTATCATTGAAAATGAACTGACTGACAGTGTAGCTATTTCGCTTCACCCTGATAATTTTGACGAACTGGTTATGGATTACCTGGATATTAACGATAACCAGATTGAGCGCCCTTTCGAAATTTTAGGAATAGAGATTCTGCAGGATGAATCGGGTGCAACAGAAAAAAACAGAATCAACCTGCTAAACATGGTTAAATAAAAAGTAATAATCACCTTAAATTAAAAGCTAATCCCACCTTTATACGGTGGGATTGTTGTTTAAACTTGTAATACCTGTAACAAATTATATAAAGAACCATCAGCATTAAAATATTTACTTCGTAAAATAACTATACTTTAAAAAAAACTTTATTTTTGGTATAAAACAAAGCGATATGTACAGCAGGATGAATTGTGAGAGAATGATGAGCTTTATTATAGAAAACGAATTAACTGACGATGTGGTTATTGTACTGCATCCTGATAATTTTGATTCGTTGGCCTTAGATTATATATCTATCCATGGGAATATAGAAAGGCCTTTCGAAATTCTTGGTATTGAAATAGTGGAAGATACATCGGGCAGAGTATCAAGAAGCCGTATTGAAATAATGAAAATTAATTTATAATGAAAAAATTTGCTTTATTCTCTTTATTGTTAATTATAATATCCTGCACAATAACAAGAAACGCGAGTATTGAATTTAAGGAAGAGAACACAGTTACATTAACTGAATTTCTTGATGCAAAAGAAACAGATTATGAAAAGGAAGATGTTGCCATATTAAAAGATTTCAGGACTTTTATATCGTATAACGATAGTAGTAAACTGGTTGCACCCGAAGCCTACTTTTTTAATAAAGAGGGTTACAGGGTAGTAAATAACTTTAAGGGGACAAGTTGTGCACTGGTAATTAGCAATATCGATAAAATTAACAGCGCACCTATAGAAGAATCACGAGAGCATATTAGTGACTGGATAAAAGACTTTTCTTTTTTATCAGATAACAGCACACACACAAATCCTGAAGATGACTATGATGTATATGTAATATTATCATGGGCAAAATTTGTTGATCATATTGCAAAAGGCAGCATAAATGAAACTACCTTGAGATGGTATAAATCTTTAAAAGAAAGCCCAGATTTAAAAATTAAAACCATACTGCTTAATATCGATGTGCAGGAAAGCTGGGCAATTAGCGATGAACATAAAGAAGCCATCGGCATAAATAACAGTGAAGGGAAATAATTTTATAGCTGTTTAAAACAAAAACGCTCTGCAATTGCAGAGCGTTGTTGTGGTTATTGTATCTGGCTTATAAGCTCTTCTAGCGTTACCTGCTTTTGTTCTCCATTACCAAGGTTTTTAAGTGTGAATAAGTTATTCGCTATTTCTTCATCACCAGTAAGTACTGCAAAAGGTATTGCACGCTTATCGGCATGCTGAAACTGCTTGCCTATTTTTGCTGTATCAGGGTATAATTCGGTTTTAATTCCTTTCTCCCTTAACTGCTTTATTGCTTTCATGGCATACAAGGCTTCCTTATCGCCAAAGTTTATAAATAAAACCTGCGTAGCCTCTGTAACAGTATCAGGAAACAGGTTAAGTTCTTCGAGTACAAGGTAAATCCTGTCAAGCCCGAAAGAAATTCCTACTCCACTCATATTCTT
>JBQGDD010000269.1:0-4433 GCA_052038845.1 Dyadobacter sp.
AACCTAAAGGCTCTGTTAGCAAAAAAAGGTATTAATCCTACTACTTATTAGGGTTTATATAAGCGAGGAAATTATCATAATCTCTTATGTAGTCTTCTTCACTATACATATCCGATGCTATAACCATACACACCGCACCCGATGAAAAGTTTTTTAACTCATTCCATATATTTTCATGGATAAGTAATCCTTTATCAGGGTTATCAAGCTTAACTTTTTTGATTTCTTTTCCATCGTCCAAAACAACATCAAAACTACCTGATAAGGCTATTAAAAATTGTTTTAGCTCTTTATGTGCATGCCTTCCACGCACTTGATTTTCCGGAACATTATAGAGATAAAAAATTCTTTTTATATCAAACGGAACAACATCATTTTCAACAACACCTATATTACCTGTATAATCTTCAAACTGAGGAATTTTTATAACTTCTATATTCATAATTTATTTTATTTCAATATTTAGATACTGCATCCACTGCGCACCAATTATATCTAAAGAGAATTTTTGGACACTTTTCTGTGCATTAGCTTTACAACTTATATACAACTTTTTATCATTATACATCCTGTTTATACCCTGCGTTAGTTTCTCTACATTTTGGTCTTCTATTAATAATCCATTAATTTCATCCTCTATAATTTCTGAAGGCCCTGTATAACAATCAAAAGCAACTACAGGTGTACCACAAGCTAAAGATTCGAGCAATACCATAGGTAACCCTTCAAACTTGCTAGAGAGTACATAAAAAAGAGCGTTCCGCATATATGCATACGGATTCTCCTGGAAGCTCTTAATAACAACTTTTTGTTCAAGTCCTTTACCTTCTATTAGCTCCTTAAGGTTATGTTTTGCATGCTCCTTTCCTATTATTACAAGTTTTACATCATTTTCAGGTAAAACCGAATTTCCAAAGGCTTCTATTAGCTTGTCAAATTGTTTTGTTCCATCCCCTATCCTGCCCGCTGCAATTATATATTTCCCTTCTTCAATTATAGCATGCTCATTTAGCCTTTTATTTATATATCCGATGTCTATAGGGTTATATATCAACTGTACATTTTTAAGTCCATGTACCTTTTCAATATGACTTTTTATCTTCTGAGTAATACAAACCACTCCATAAACATTACCATAAATGAGCTTCGTCAGCCATGTTTGCTTCGGCATATACCAGTTAATATAGGAACTGTGCACTGTATAAACTGTAGGTGTAGTATAAATGAGTTTTACTATCAGCAAATCCTGAAGCGGCTTTTTACGCATCCTGAAATCTATAATATAATCAAAGTGATGTTTTTTCACGTATCCATTTAATACCCAAAACCGCTTAAATTTATTAAGTACTCCATTTGATTTGTTCTTAAGTTTACCGAGATTAAGTAATGAACCTGAAAAAGTATAAGACACAACATCCTGTACTACTACATTATGAACTTCGATGCCTTTATCTGCAAAATAATTGGATAAAAAGGCGTGCACCCTTTCTGCCCCACCTCCCGAAAGGGCATCGCCTACAAGGCATATTTTAGTTTTTTCAGGTTGCAGCATTAGGTTATATTAGCTAATTTCGAAAACAAATATAAACATTCATGAAGATTTTATTAGTGGGAGAATACAGCAGGCTGCATAATTCTTTAAAATCGGGGCTTATAGCCTTAGGTCATGAAGTTGTTTTAGTGAGCGATGGGGATGGTTTTAAAAATTATCCTGCTGATTATTCTATTGCTTATAAGTGGTTTAAAAACAAACTGCTTAACATACCCCGCCAGCTTATTTTCAGGATGTTTAAGTATGATATTGCTAAATTAGAAAATGGAGTACGTTTTTACAGATTACTATCAAAATTTAAAGATTATGATGTAGTACAACTTATAAATGAAGCTCCTATTAAAACAACTCCTAAGTTTGAAAGATATTTATTAAAGAAACTTATATCTCAGAATAAAAAAACTTTCTTACTATGCTGTGGTATAGATTATATTACTGCAAATTACCTGCTGTCGCGCAAGCCAAGATATTCTTTAATGGATCCTTTTTTTGATAACAAAAAACTGATACAGGAGTATAGGTATATTTTAGAATATAACTCTAAACCGTATAAAAAACTGCATGAAATTATATATTTCCATATAAGTGGTGTTATAGCCAGTGATATGGATTATTACCTTCCGTTAAAGCAACACCCTAAATTTTTGGGCTTACTACCTAATCCTGTTATTCTTGATAGCCTTGACTATAAAGAAGTGAAAATAACAGGAGTAATAACTATTTTTTTGGGTATTAACCGGGGTAATTATAACCAAAAAGGAATTCCTTATTTTGAAAAAGCGCTTGATGTTATCAGGCATAAATATCCTGATAGAACTGAAATAATTATTACCGAGAATATTCCGTATGCCGAGTACATAAATATTTATAACAAAGCACATATACTACTGGATCAGGTATATGGTTATGACCAAGGGTATAATGCCCTGGAAGCAATGGCTAAAGGTAAAGTTGTTTTTACAGGTGCCGAACAGGAATTTATGGAATATTATAATTTAACAGAAAGTGTTGCTGTTAATGCACTGCCCAATGTGGATGCCATAGTAAAAAAACTATCCTTTTTAATTGAAAATCCTGATGAGATTACTGCAATGGGTAAACGTGCAAGGGCATTTATTGAAAAAGAGCATGAATATATTAATGTTGCAAAAAAATATTCTTCAATTTGGACAGCATAGAACTTTTACGGAAGTTCAACTTTTTCTATACTTTGTTTCTGCCTTTTATAAAACAATTTTTCAAAGTATCTATTAGAAATATATGCTAAAAGTAACGAGGCTAAAAAGCAAAATAAATAATAATAACTATCACTATCAAAGTTAAAATATTTCTCATTTACCCTTTCGCTGTAACGTAATACTAACTGATGTATCATATAAAAACTAAAACTTAACTCCCCTAGCCTAAGCATAATATGTGAAGAAAAAAATCTTTTGGAAATTATACCTTTTTGAAAATAAAAAACCAATATTACCAAACTTAAAGGCAGCCACAGATATAGGGAATATATAAATGGTATAAGGTTTTTCATATTTTTCTGTGCAAACCAATACCACAGTATTAAAAAAATTATGGTAAGAAACTCTAATAAGGATGCAAAGATATAGTTTTGGCTAAATTTGAATTTCAGAGCAAGTTTGTATAAATACATCCCAAAAATAAAATCGAATATTCTTAGATAAGGGCTTATATAAAAAATGTAATGTACATATTCTTCATCTATCGTAAACATCAACACAGATATTAATACCGTTATTAAAAAGATAAGAACTGTAAAATGCTTCAATTTTAGTTTTGAAAACATATATACCAAAATTGGAAAACAAGCATAAAAAATAAGTAAGTCGGCAGCATTCCAAGCCACTCCGTTAAAAGAAAAATAGTAATTTATATCTGGCACAAATACCTGCAATGAAAACATGTTTACTATAAACTTTGTCACCCAAATTTCAGTATTCAGCTTCAATTCACCTAAAGTTAAAGGTATCGCTGCAAACAACGTTAGTATGTATAATGGATATATTCTCAGTAACCTTTTTTTAAAAAAATTTAGAAAAGTTATCTTTCTTTCCAAAAATCTTTTTTCATAAACCATTGAGAGTATGAAACCGCTCAATACTATAAAAAAAGCATGTCCTATTGCAATATCAAAAAAATGACTATGGACTAAAAATACAAGTATTGCAAATAAAAACCTTAATGAGGAAAGCGATTTAATCATAGCGTAAATCTAAAAAAGAAACTTTATTTTTTATGATTGATTTTAATAACATATAATAAAAACTTAGCAACTAAATCTCCATCGGGCATTATTCTGTATGCTTGGTAAGCAATATCTTTCTAAAATAAACTATCAATCCTATTAGGTAAATAAAATATGTGGCAGCATGTGCTATTACCGCACCTTTACTGCCATAAATGTTTATCCAGTACATACTTAAAAAATACAGTATTGTGAAAGATAAAATTTCTGACACTATAAAAGCCTTCGTCATCTTTTTCGCCAAGAGCTGATAGGCTAATATAAAGGCACATACTTTAAAAAAATCTCCTAATAACTGCCAAAAGAAAAGCTCTTTCATTGGTAAAAATTCTTCAGAAAATAATAGCCTTATAATAAAGTCTCTTAGAAAGTAAACTATAGTTGCACCCAGTATAAATAAAGGAACAATAAATTTATAATACATTACAAAAACAGCTTTCGTGTCTTTTTTTGTTTTGGATAATGAGAGGTTAGGCAAAAAATATATGGCTAATAATGTGCCTATAAAAAGAAGGTAAAATACAGCTATGCGTGTTATAGCTGACCAATATCCTGCCTCATTTTCACCAAAATCATTACTTATTCTATTCCTTATACTGATATAAACAAAAGGAGACG
>JBQGDD010000270.1:0-2474 GCA_052038845.1 Dyadobacter sp.
CAGAAAATCGGAAAGGGAAGCCTGTTTTATATTCACATTTACCTTTTCGCTGAGCCCTGGCGTATCTGCCAACATTGACTCTATAGTATTACTTATTGCTGAAATCCGCCGCTCTTCCTGCGAAAAAACAGTTGATACAGCCAACAGCATAATATAAAAAAGTAGTTTGTCCAGTTTAATGTTTATTAGCATCTGATAAATGATTGTTAGTAATTTTATTCCATCAGCAGGGAAAAAACTTCTTCGACGGATGTAGTTCCATTAGCAATAAGCTCAATCGCATTTTTTTTTAGCGTCTGTATGTTTCTGCTTTCAGTATAACTGTCAATTGACAGTGTGTTAGATTTTATTAACGCCATTAGTTCTTTATCTACAGGCAGTATTTCATAAATAGCTTTCCTGCCTGAATAACCGGTATGGTAACAAACCTCACACCCAATAGGGAGATAGTGCTTTTCCAGTGTAGCCGGTATTTGGAAGCCGGAAGGAAAAAGCCCCGGATCTATTTCATGTTCGGTTTTACAGCTCTTACATAGCCGGCGTACAAGCCGCTGTGCTATACTGATGTTGAGCGTACTTGCTATTAAAAATGAAGGTACACCCATATCAATGAGCCTGGAAATAGTTGCCCAGGCTGAGTTGGTATGTATGGTAGAGAGGACTAAATGCCCTGTAAGTGCTGCACGTATTGCCATATTGGCTGTACTTACGTCCCTTATCTCTCCAACCATTATAATATCAGGATCCTGACGCAGAAAGGTTCTTAATGTAGCGGCAAAGTCAAGACCGATATTTTCTTTTAGCTGCACCTGGTGAATACCCTCCAGTGTATATTCTATTGGGTCTTCAACAGTAAGTATATTTGTATTTACCTGGTTCAGTTTTTTTAGTGTGGCATAAAGTGTTGTTGTCTTTCCAGATCCTGTAGGCCCTGAAATAAGCACAATACCGTTAGGCTTTTTAATGCCTTCCAAATAAGTCTTTAATTCTTTATCAGTAAAGCCAACCGATTCCAGGTTAATATGCCCCGTGTCTTTACTTAAGATACGCAGCACTACCTTTTCACCATGCATGATTGGTAATACGGAAACCCTGATATCAAAATCTTCATATTCAGTACTGAGAGTTATCCTACCGTCCTGCGGCAGCCTTTTTTCTGATATATCAAGCTGTGCCCTTATTTTTATTTTATTGACAATAACCGGGTATTCCTCTGTACTAATATGGAACTGCTCTTTGAGTTTTCCATCCAGCCTGTAGCGTACCCTGGCCTTATTCTCATACGGTTCAAAATGGATGTCACTGCTGCCGGTTTCTTTTGCATCCAACAGTATTTTTTCAAGGAAATCATCCGAATAATGTATCTCTGAAACTTTCTGGGAAGATGATTTCCTGTAATTGGTAGAGAGATAGCGGTTGATATTCTCGGTAGTCTCACTTACCAGTTCTATTTCATTGTCCCATAATATGAGTAGTTCTGCCTGTAAGGCAGGCTGATTTTGATTATCAGTTAAAAACCTGATCACTCTCCCTGTGCTGCTTACAGGTACAATCCTATAGTGATATGCCTGTGAGGGCTGCACCAGCTGTTGTAATTCTATGGGAATATGGAAATCCTGGACCATTGTTAATAAGCATATAAAAAGTTTGCAGGCATAAGAATGGAAGATCCGTATATCACAGCAAAAAATAGTGACATATAACCTGCCAGGGGAACAGTGTCATAATTTTGCCTGCTTTTAAAAAGCTGGTAAACAAGCAAAGAAAAAATTAGGGAAAAGGTAAAAAGAATAAGAAACGAGATACTCGCAAAAGTAAAAGAAAGGAAGATGAAAAGCAGTATATCTCCAATACCAATAGATTCGTTGGTAAACCTCCTGCCGGTCAGCCGTGCATATAGCCAGCCTATAAGCAGTAAAAGCAAAACAAAAACAAGGTTCATTAGCATATTCAGTGCTGCAACCGTGTAACTTATAGCCATGCTGTGCACCAGATAGGCTATTATGCCAACAGCGGGGTACAGGAACCAATAGACCAGCCTGTCTTTAATGTCCTGAAGAAATATCAAAAGGAAGATGACAATAAGTAAGGCTTTTAGAGCTACTTCAATCATTGGTTATCTGTTTGAGCTGTCCGTTATGGTCTATTTCCCATACATTAAATATACCATCACCGTTAAAATCAGTTATGGCTGTAGCCCTCGCTTTAAATTCATTATTGGTAGCATGTATAACTTCATAAATATAATTAGCCGTACCATTTTCAGTAACGGTCTTTGGGGCTTTAAAATCAATCTCATCTAAATCCGGGCTGTATTTAGAATACATAAAGTAATGCTGGCTTTGGGCGTTGTAAATCGCCTTTAACTGGGTCTGCGCCTCAACACTTTTTGCCTTACTGATAAGTGGCATCAGGTTGGGCAGGGCAATAAGCAAAAGAATACCGATTATGGCCAAAACGATGAGCATCTCCTG
>JBQGDD010000271.1:0-3633 GCA_052038845.1 Dyadobacter sp.
AAAAATTTTTCCAGGAGAATGATGTCAGAAATGACATATTGCAGTTAGAACAAAAAAAGCTAAAAAATTTTTCAAGAAAATTCATATTTGTTTCTTTGGAATCATTATTAATAGCTACCACATTAATAGCTCTCCTAATATTCCCTTTAATGATGAAAGAGCAATATTTAGAGAATATTATCAATTATAAGTTTTTAGATTCAGGTGATGATTGGACTTGTAAGTCAGTTGTAATTTTTATAATTAACACAATATCTTTATTAACAAGGACTTTGATAATTATATTTTTATACAAGTTTATAAAATATCTTTACTACATTTTTGGCTCATTGGGTTCTTATCTGCTTGGAGTATTTAAAAATCATGTGAATATTTAACCTATTCCTCCGCTTCCACAGCAAACTGAGAATAATATAAGTTTTTATAATAGCCACCGTCGCGGTTTATCAGTTCGTAGTGGCTGCCTTCTTCTACAATGTGGCCTTTGTCCATTACAATAATCTTGTCGGCGTTTACAATGGTTGCCAGCCTGTGGGCAATAATTATAGATGTTCTGCCCTCAGTAACCTTATCGGTAGCGGTACGTATCAGTTCTTCCGAATAGGTATCTATAGAAGAAGTGGCTTCATCCAGTACCAGTATGCTCGGGTTGCTTACATACGCCCTTAAAAAAGCGATAAGCTGCCGCTGCCCGGAGGAGATCATAACCCCACGCTCTTTAACGTTATAATCATACCCGCCCGGCAGTGTCATAATAAAATCGTGCACCCCAATAGCTTTAGAGGCATTTATAACATCATCGCGGGTAATATTCGGGTCGTTAAGGCTAATATTGTTGAGAATGGTATCGGCAAAAAGGAAAACATCCTGTAATACTACGGCTATCTGTCTGCGCAGGCTTTCGAGTGTAAAGTCGTTAATATTAGTTCCGTCAACTGTTATACTTCCACTGTTCAGTTCATAAAAGCGGTTCAGCAGGTTTATAATAGTCGATTTTCCTGCGCCCGTAGCACCAACAATAGCAATAGTTGCCCCGGCATCTATTTTCAGGTTTATGCCTTTTATAACTTCTTCCTCTTCTATATAGCCAAAGCGTAAGTTCACGAAAGTAAGCGCTCCTTTAAACTGACCTGCTTCGGTAAGCCCAGGCACCTGTACCTGGTTTTCGGTTTCCAGCAGTTCCAGCACCCTGTCAGATGCTATAATACCCATTTGAAGCTCGTTAAATTTATCGGCTATCTGCCTTAGCGGATTAAACAGCATGCTTATCAGCATAATGTAGGCAAACAAATCTCCGGGGGTGGTAATGGCATCGCCATTTACAATATTTACCCCGCCATACCATATTATAAAGCCCAGTGTAAGTGAGGAAATAATATCGGCAATAGGGAAAAATATGGAGTTATATAAAATGTTTTTAAGCCAGGCTTTGTTGTGCTTTTGGTTTATCTCTTTAAACTTTTCATATTCAATATCTTCACGGTTAAATAGCTGTACTATTTTCATACCCGTTACACGTTCCTGTACAAAGGTGTTGAGGTTGGCTACCTGTGTACGCACTTCTTCAAACGCGCCTTTCATCTTCTGCTGAAAAATGCGTGTTGCATAAAGCAGTATCGGCATTGCCAGTAGTACTATAAGGGTCAGTTTCCAGTTCATGTAAAACATTACTCCGAGGATAACAATCATTTTGAGTATATCGCTTATTATCATAAACAGCCCCTGGCTGAATATACGGGCAATGGACTCTATATCAAAAACGCTTCGGGTAACCAGCTTACCTACAGGCTCATTATCAAAAAAACGCATTTTAAAACTGCTGATGTGTTTAAAGAGCTTCTCGCGAATGTCTTTTATAATATCCTGCCCCAGCCAGTTTGCCCAGTACACAAAATAGAACTGCGATACTACTTCAAACAGCAATACAACACCCATAAGTGCAATGTAAAATATTAAGCCCTCCCTGTCGCTCGAAATGAGGTATTTATCTACAGCTTCCTTTAGCAGGTAGGGGCGTGCCGCTGCAAATACCGATAGGCATATAGAAAATATTATAACCCAGATAAAGCGGGATTTATAGGGCTTTGCAAAGCGCATTACCTTTTTTAACGATGAAGTAGATTTTATGGCTTTCATAACAATTTAATGGCTTAAAGGTACGGATAAATTACTTTGGTTAAGTACAGTCCGTGTGCCGGAACAGAGAAACCTGCACGGTTCCTGTCGCGACTTTCTATAATATTCCTGAAATCGGTTACCGTTATTTTTCCAAGCCCAACGTTTACCAATGTGCCTACAATGGCGCGTACCATATTACGAAGAAAGCGGTCAGCTGTAATGGTAAAAACAAGGTGGCTGCCTTCCTGTTTCCAAAAGGCTTCTTTAATATCGCAGTTATACGTCCGCACATCTGTATGCGTTTTAGAGAAGCATTTAAAGTCTGTATATTCAAAAAGTATTTTAGCAGCTTCGCCCATGGCATCTACATCCAGCGGATGGAAATGATACCAGCTTCCTTCATTTATAAACGCATCTTTAAAGGTGTGGATGTGGTATTCATACGTTCGGCTCACGGCATCAAAACGGGCGTGGGCATCGTCATGTAAAGGTATCAGCCTGTACACTACAATATCTTTTGGCAGGAAGGAATTTAGTTTTTGGCTAAGGTAATTACTATCTAAAGCATCTTCTGTATCAAAATGGGCATACATCTGTTTAGCATGAACCCCTGTATCAGTACGTCCTGCCCCGGTAACATCGATTTCTTTTCTCAGCAGGGTAGAGAGGGCTTTGTTCAGGGTTTCCTGTACAGATACACTGTGCGGCTGGTACTGCCACCCGTGATAGTTTTTTCCGTTGTAAGCAAATTCTATAAAATACCTCAAAACCTGTTGCTGAAAATTAAAGTGCAAAGATACTTAATTTAGTCGCTAATGCAGAAAAGTCGAAAGTCATAAGTTTTTAAATACGCTGTTAACTTTATAACTTTACGACAATAAACTTAGATACTGTTTTGAAAAAAATCCTCCTGCTTTCTGATACCCATAGTTATATTGATGATACCATACTGAAATATGTACGCCAGGCAGATGAAGTGTGGCATGCAGGCGACATTGGCAACCTTGCAGTTACCGATGCCATTAAAAAAGAAAAACCGCTACGTGCCGTGTATGGCAATATAGATGATGATAAAGCCAGGATGGAATTTCCGCTAAACAACCGTTTTTTTTGCGAAGGGGTAGAGGTATGGATAACGCATATTGGCGGTTATCCCGGTAAATACAGCCCGGCAATCAGGGAAGAAATTTACAGCAACCCTCCTAAACTTTTTATCTGCGGGCATTCGCATATTTTAAAAGTCCAGTTTGATAAAAAACTCAACTTACTGCATATGAATCCAGGTGCCGCAGGTACACATGGTTTCCATCAAATGCGTACTATGCTTCGTTTTGAAATATCGGGCGATAAAATTCAAAATCTTGAAGTGATAGAAATAGGCAAGAGAGGTTAATACAGGCTGTAGGAAACAAAAAAAATCCGGACCTTTTTACAGGTCCGGATTTTACGCACTAATAAACTAAGTTAAAAGGTTTATCGTAATCTGTCAACTGATTTTACAAGATCTTCATCCTT
>JBQGDD010000272.1:0-3277 GCA_052038845.1 Dyadobacter sp.
ATCCGGCAAGGGGAATAGGAGGTACCACACTGGAAAAACTTACAGTGGCAGCTAACCACTATGGAAGGTCGGTTATTGAGGTTATGGAAAACCTTGATAAAATAGACCTTAAGCTAAACTCGGGTACAAAAAATAAGCTGCAGGATTTTGTAACCATGATAAAAAGTTTTCAGGTTATAAATGAATCCCAAGATGCTTTTTTCCTTGCAGAACACGTTACTAAAAAAACAGGGCTTATACAGGAACTTAAAAAAGATGCCACGCCCGAAGGTATTGCCCGTATTGAGAATATAGAAGAACTGCTTAATGGTATAAAAGATTTTATTGAAGGGCAACGTGAAGTTGACGGGGCACGTGGCGCGCTTTCTGAATTTTTAGAAGATGTAGCTCTTGCCACCGACCTTGATAAAGATACAGGCGATGATGACAGGGTAGCTTTAATGACCATTCACCTTGCAAAAGGGCTTGAATTCCCTTATGTATTTATTGTAGGGATGGAAGAAGACCTGTTTCCCAGCGCTATGAGTATGAATACCCGAAGCGAACTGGAAGAAGAGCGCAGGCTGTTTTATGTAGCCCTTACAAGGGCAGAACATCAGGCATATTTAACCTATGCGCAGTCACGTTACCGCTGGGGTAAACTGGTGGACAGTGAACCGTCCCGTTTTATTGAAGAAATAACCGATAAATACCTTGAATACCTTACACCTGTAGAAAATAACTACCGCTATAAGCCAATGATAGATGCTGATATTTTTGGTGATGTGGATAAATCGAAATTCAGGCAGGTAAAACCCACCAGTGGTACACCACCCAAGTGGATTACTGATAATGACCCAAGACCGGATATGAATATCAGAAGGTTAAAACCCGTTGCCAAACCAGGTCCACAAAGCAGTAGCAATATGCCCGACAGTAAACTTGCTGTAGGTAATGTGGTAATGCACGAACGCTTTGGAAAAGGGCAGGTGCTTAACCTTGAGGGGGTAGGTGCAGATAAAAAAGCCGAAATAAAATTTGAAGTAGGAGGAATTAAAAAATTATTGTTGAGGTTTGCGAGATTGGATATTATTGGATAGCAACAAAAAAAATGTATTACCTGTTTGTAGTACAAGTTATAAGAGTGTCATAATTTAATACTTTCTCCTTGCTCTTTTAATTTTGTAGCCAGTTCAGAACCATCATCTATATTTATAAACTTAAACAGGTTATTTTTATAAAAATATTTATAGACTTCTATCTTAAGGTCTGCTTCTTTGTCTATATCTTCTGCGGAAAGCCCTATAGTAATAGTTGGAATATCAGTGTCAATATTTAAGCTTACAATAGGTGCTTTTACAAATGTATTTTGTTTAATGTTATACTTTTTAAAGCATTTTGTAAGCTCTTTAAATGATCCTTTTTCAAGTGGCATGAAAACCTGAGAAATGTTTTTTATAACCACTTGATGTTTTATAAAGTCTTCTTTGGTAAGGTTATTATAAACATCTTCAGTGACATCAATTCCGTTTTTGTTATTACTTAAAGTCTTGGGAATATAAACAGGTCCGAATGGTAAACCCCACCATCCCCAAAGCAGTGTAATAGCATTATATTTTATGTTATAATTTGTCTTTTCGCCTTTTCTTATAAAATATATCTTTGATGCTCCGCGCCCCGGTGTTACTATAGGGCGTGGTATAAGATATTCATAAAACACAAATTTACCACCATTGTTCCTTTGTTCCATTACACTCTCAAAAGATTCACCATCAGGTATATTGAGTTTATTTAAAGTCTGTTTCAATTTATTGGATTATAGTTTAATTTATAAAATGCAGGTAAATCTGTGTTAACAACTACTTTGATTATATCAAAAACCTGTAACTTTAAGCTTTCAAATTTTCAAGTACATATACAATGGCACAATTTATAAAAATATACCCTGAAAATCCTAATGAAAAAGAAATTGCCAAAGTAATAAAAATATTACGTGATGGTGGGCTTATTATTTATCCTACAGATACTGTTTATGGTTTAGGGTGCGATATAACCAATACAAAAGCCCTTGAGCGAATAGCAAGAATTAAAGGTATTAAACTGGATAAGGCTAATTTTTCTTTTGTGTGCCATGACCTGAGTAATTTATCTGATTACGTAAAGCAGATAGATACCAGTACTTTTAAAATTCTTAAGCGTTCGCTGCCGGGTCCATATACTTTTATATTACCGGGTAATAATAACCTGCCTAAAGAGTTTAAAAAGAAAACCACAGTAGGTATCAGGATTCCTGATAATAATATTGCGCTCGAAATAGTAAGACAGTTAGGTAATCCTATAGTTTCAACCTCTATATATGATGAAGATGAGGTTTTGGAGTATTCTACAGATCCTGAACTTATTTTTGAAAAATGGCAAAACCTTGTAGATGCTGTTATTGATGGGGGGTATGGAGATAATACTGCTTCTACTATTATAGACTTATCAGGCGATGAACCCGAAGTAGTAAGGGAAGGAAAAGGAGATATTGATATTTTTTAAATAATAATATGTAATAATTGATAGGGGGCTGATAAACAGCCCCCTATTTTATTTTCTTCCTTTTATGCATTCTCAGTTTTCAGTATACTAACAATCTGCTCGGCAAGTTCAGTGCCTATCCTGTCCTGTGCTTCAAGCGTGGCAGCACCAATATGCGGCGTTAGTGAAATTTTAGGGTGCATTAAAACCTGTATGGCAGGTTTAGGCTCTTCTTCAAAAACATCAAGCCCTGCAAAAGATACTTTGCCTGAGTCGAGTGCTTCAATTAAAGCTACTTCTTCAATTACACCCCCGCGTGAAGCGTTAATAATACCTACACCATCTTTCATAAGCTTAAACTCTTCTGTGCTTATAAGGTATTTATCCTGTGCCGGTACATGAAGCGAGATAAAGTCAGAGTGTTTAAAAATATCCTCAATCGGCTCAGTTATTATCTCAACGTTTATAAACTGGTCGTTATAAAAATCTACTCTTATTTGTGCATTGCCTAAAAATTTATCTGACGCTATTACACGCATACCAAGACCAAGCGCTATTCTTGCAACGGAACGCCCAATGCGTCCAAAACCTATTATACCAAGCGTTTTACCTCTTAGCTCAATACCATTAGCATACGATTTTTTTAGAGCGTCAAAATTTTGGTCGCCTTCAAGTGGCATAAGCCTGTTAGCATCATGTAAAAAGCGTACACCTGTAAACAGGTGAGCAAAAACCAGTTCAGCTACAGAGTCAGCAGAAGATGCAGGTGTGTTTATAA
>JBQGDD010000273.1:0-1819 GCA_052038845.1 Dyadobacter sp.
AAACTCAGGCGATATGTGGTACGCCTGTACACTATTAAAGGCCAGCCCTTTTATAAGCCCCCGATAGCCAATCTGCCAGTTGTCATAAGAGTTATAATAAGTATGCCCTGTAATGGGCGATGTAATCCTGAACTTATTGCGCAGTGCATCTATAGAATCTGTATATGTCCTTGATTTTCGAAGTTCCTGTATGCTGTCTTTTCTTTCATAATCAGCCGTTTCTTCCTGCGTGAGCGGTATAGGCCGAAAAGCGTTCCAAAAGGCGTTTTCTTTCTTATTGGCTTCGGCGTCAAAAGAAAGCTTTTCATTTGTAAATGTCTTCTTTTCAAATTCTGGCTTAAAATTAAAATTACTGTACACATAACTAAAACTGCCTGAAAAGCCTATGCCTAAAGCACCTGCATCAAACTTAAGCGTCTGTACATTTTTTGTCCATAGTTTTTCCGTACTGTTATAGCCAAAATTCTGTTCTATATATAAGGTATTTAATAGTGGCTGTTGTATCTGGCTGCCTTTAACAGAAAGCTCAACAGCATATATTTCCCAAGAGCCTTCAACTATATATATATACCCACTCATGGCAGCTTCATTTTCGCGCCTGGGAGTTACTTTTATTTTATTTATAAGGTGCTCATCAGCATCATAAAAAGTACTCTCTAAAAAATAGCGGTAATAATTAAATGCATTATCTGCAATTGGAGATACAACATTAACTTCAAAGTGGGTGTAGTTTTCATAAAAATCAAACTCAGAAGCCGCCGCATTATTAAAACTGTAGCCATTATCGCTTCCACTAACTTTTGATGCGATAACCTTTTCACTGATTTTACCGGGTTTTTCAAATTTAACTTTCGAGAAAGTTTCAGAGAGATATACTATACCACTCCGTGTAGAATCAAGAGTAGCACCTAGGTCGCCAATGCTCTGTCCTAAAATTTTTTCCGGAGCTCCTTTTACTCTAAATACCCCCCGGGAATAAAAATCAGCTTCAAAGCGTGACGTTTTTTTAAAATTTTCTCTCCTGTGCGCTATTGCCTCTTTAATTACTGCATTGGCAGGGTTATCAGTACTTGATATTACAACTTCATTTAAAATAAACTTTTCTTCCTGCAATATTAGATCAAGTGTGTAGGGAAAATTTTTTATAGCCGTTTTAATCTCTCTTGTTTTATAGCCTAGCGACTGAAATACAATTGTATAAGTTCCCGAATCTTTAATGTTTAACGTATAAATCCCGTTTTCGTTAGTAGAAGTACCATTATATGTATCCTTAATTACAACACTTACAAATGGGACAGGCTGACCGTCAGCAGAGGTTATTTTTCCTGTTATCTGTGCTGATACAGAAGAAAAAAACAAAAGTAGTAACAGGAAAAGTATGTTTTTCATATAGTTTGTATAAGCGATTGTAATGCTAGCTCATAGCCTCTAAGCCCAAAGCCTATGATAACTCCGGAAGACACAGGGGATATGTAGGACTGATGCCTGAATGTTTCACGGGAAAATGTATTTGATATATGCACTTCTACTACAGGAGTACTGACAGCTTTAACTGCATCTGCAATACCTATTGATGTATGGGTATATGCCCCTGCATTAAGTATTATACCATCATATTCAAATCCTGTTTCGTGTATTTTAGTAATAATATCTCCCTCAACATTGCTTTGGTAAAAAGACAGTTCTATACTCGGATTCCTTTCTTTAAGTCCGGAAAAATATGCTTCAAAGGTCATGTTACCGTATATATCAGTTTCACGCTTCCCTAAAAGGTTTAAGTTAGGGCCGTTAAATATAAATATTTTCATTATTATTTTTT
>JBQGDD010000274.1:0-17109 GCA_052038845.1 Dyadobacter sp.
CTCTTCTAAAGTAAAAGTTGTTATCTATTCAGATGCAGATGCTCCTTTCTTTAAAGTTGCTGACTATGGAGTGGTGGGCGATGCCTTTTAGATTGTTCCTAAACTGACTGAAAAAATAAAAGAGTTTAAAGCACAAAACTCATAATTTTATTATAAATTGTGCCCTTTAAAGGGCTATCCGGCATGGGATAGTTTATCTTTGCCAGGATAGCCTTTTTTGTTTTTTAGAGTAAGATTTATGAGCTTAGTAAAACTGACCATTAAAGGGATTTCGTACAGCCAGACACAAAACGGGGCTTATGCGCTTATCCTTAATGAAGTAGATGGAGAACGGAAATTGCCAATAGTTATTGGTGCTTTTGAAGCCCAGTCTATTGCAATTGCACTTGAAAAAGAAATAAAACCGCCAAGACCCCTAACACATGACCTTTTTAAAAACTTTGCCGACCGTTTTGACATTGTGGTTAAGCAGGTTATTATACATAAGTTAGTTGATGGTGTGTTCTTTTCCAGTATTATTTGCGAAAGGGATAAAATAGAAGAAATTATAGATGCGCGCACCTCTGATGCTATTGCACTGGCACTGCGTTTTAATGCGCCTATTTTTACCTATAAAAACATACTTGACAAGGCTGGCATCTATCTTAAAATAAGTCCTTCTGATGCTGAAAAAGGGGAAGAAGAAACGCATGACGATGTGCTTTCTCCACCTCAAACCTTTGGTACTGAATCGGTATCTGGTGAAGGATATTCGCAATACAGCTTACAGGAGCTGAACGAATTACTTGAAGGGGCGGTACAAAACGAAGATTATGAAAAAGCAGCTAAAATTCGGGATGAAATTTCCAAACGTGAAAGTTGATTCCATTAAAAAAAGCTGTGGATAAATAGATAAAAACTAAAAGGGCAATTTGTCCTTTTTTTTATGTTTTATAATTATTTTGCACCGTAGTAATTTTACTTCATTATACTTTATAAAGTACTGTATCAAGTTAAGTTAATGCATTTTAAACTTTCAAATTCATTGCAATGAAACAATATTTAGACCTAGTAAAGCACGTGCTTGATAACGGTACACAAAAAGGCGACCGCACCGGCACTGGTACTAAAAGTGTATTTGGCTACCAGATGCGTTTTGACCTGAGCGAAGGTTTCCCTTTGGTTACTACAAAAAAACTGCACCTAAAATCTATTATATACGAACTGCTTTGGTTTTTAAAAGGTGAAACCAACATTGGCTACCTTAATGAAAATGGCGTAAAGATTTGGGATGAATGGGCAGATGAAAACGGTAATCTTGGACCTGTATATGGCCATCAGTGGCGTAATTGGGACAGTAAGGAAATAGACCAGATTACAGAAATTATTGAGACACTGAAAAGTAACCCTAACAGCCGTAGAATGCTTGTTTCAGCATGGAATCCGGCAGTATTGCCAGATACGTCTAAATCTTTTGCAGAGAATGTGGCTAATGGCAAAGTAGCACTCCCCCCCTGCCATGCTTTCTTTCAGTTTTATGTAGCTGATGGTAAACTTTCCTGCCAGCTATATCAGCGCAGTGCCGATATATTTTTAGGCGTACCATTTAACATTGCCTCTTACGCTTTGCTCACGATGATGATAGCGCAGGTATGCGGACTTAAGGCAGGAGATTTTATCCACACCTTTGGTGACGCACACATTTACAACAATCACATGGAGCAACTGGAACTTCAGTTAAGCAGGGAGCCAAGACCATTGCCAAAAATGGTGCTTAACCCTGATGTAAAAAACATATTCGACTTTAAATTTGAAGATTTCACACTTGAAAATTATGACCCGCACCCACACATTAAAGGGGCTGTTGCTGTTTAACACTATAATTTATAATGAAATACCTATACCTGTTAGCACTAATTACATTAAGTATATTAAAATCCTATTCACAATCTAAAATAGAGAAAGCCGTTTTTGAAAGTTGTATGACTGAGCAGGATTCATATAACTGTTCCAAAGACAGAATTTTAGATGATTTTTATAATTTAATAAATAAAACGCTCCTATCAACTACTGTACAACTTGAAGGCAATTATCTAACCCTTTCTGTAGTATTTATTATTGACGGAGAAGGTAAACTAATTACAGAAGACACAGAAGTACAGAGTAACCATGAGCCATTAAAAATTGCTGTTGAAAGATATCTAAGAACCCTGCCAATATTTATCCCTAAAGATACAGGTACTGACAAAAGAACTCTTTATACATTTAATGAGATATATCTTTATAATACAGAGACAAGCACATACGAGCACACAGAAGTTAGTGAAATATCAAAAAAAGGATTAAAAGTAATTACTGAAAAAATAGAAACATCACTTCCAAGACATCCAAGATGTAAAGCTACTGACAATATAGCGGAATGTACCTATGAGGAAATCCAGTGGTTAATTAAGAGAAATTATAAATTTCCCCAAAATGCCAGAGGTATAATTCGTATGAATGTTATTTTTGATATAGATGAAGATGGAACCGTTACAATAACTAAAATAATAGGAGCTGATGAGGCTTTTAAAAAAGAAACATTAAGAGTATTAAAGAGGCTTCCCAAATTTGTACCCGCAAAAATAAAAGGACTTCCTCTTAAAACATATTATAATCTTCCCCTTACAATTAATATAACTTAATTTGCTATATTTACTATAGAAATAAGCAAAATCAACCCATGGAAAAAAATCATCAGGAATTGTATGAGTATGCCCGCAAAAGAGTAAAGCAGAAAAAACGTGTTTATCTTCATTTTATTCTGTTTTTTGTAGGGAGTATTTTTCTTTATATCATTAATAAATGGCTTGATGTCAGGGCAGATACTAACTGGTATCTTTGGGCAATTACAGCCTGGGCATTTTTATTTATACTGCATTTTATCAAGGTTTTTGTTACTGAAAGTTTTATAAATAAAAAGTGGGAACAGGAACAAATTGAAAAACTGGTTGCCCGTCAGGAACGCCGCATAGGGCAGCTTGAAAAAAAGATTGAGAACAACAATAACGACACTACAAAAATATAATGACGCTTACCCTTATTGCCGCAGCAGCAGAAAACAACGCACTTGGAAAAGACAATGACCTGGTATGGCACCTGCCTGACGACTTTAAGCGTTTTAAGCAAATAACATCAGGGCATTATATTATAATGGGGCGCAAAACTTTTGAAAGTTTCCCCAAGCCGCTACCCAACCGCACCCATGTAATTATCACACGTCAGAAAGATTATAAGGCTGATGGCTGTATTGTGGTAAACAGCCTTGATGAAGCTATTGCCGCCTGCCCGCAGGGCGAAGAGGTTTTTGTAATAGGCGGTGGTGAAATTTATAAGCAAAGCATTGGCAGGGCAGATAAAATAGAACTAACCCGAGTACATACCACCGTAGAGGCAGATGCTTTTTTTCCATCTATAGACAACTCAAAATTTAAACTTGTGAATGAAGAGTATCATCCAAAAGATGAAAAGCATGAGTTTGATTATACGTATAAAACATATCTTAAAACTAAATGAAAATACTCAAATTACACTTTACTATACTCGCTTTTATCATATGCACATCTGTAATGAATGCTCAAAAAGAAGAAAAACAAAATATTACCAGTGTAGAATTTACAGGCACTGAAATAATATTGAATAAAAAGCATGCTTTTAACTACGAAAAAAGTGAAAATAATTTCCAAATCAAAAGTCTTGAGAATAAAACTTTAATTACAGGGAATATTATTTCTCTAGGAGAAAATAAATGGAGAAGCCATATTATATTCCTAACTATAAATAAAGAGTTTACAAATCAAAAAATAATTGGAAGAAATGATTTAATTTTTGCACTATGCGAAAATAATGTTATAACTAAAAATTTTGAGATAGATGATGAAAAATTAAAGTTATTTATTTCCAAATACAACGAACTATAAATATTCTGTAATCTCAATTTACAAATTAGGACATACAATAAAATTAGCTTAACTATTTCAAGAAAACCACAGATATTTCAGATTGCCACGCTCCGTATACTACGCTCGCAAGGACTGAACAAAACTAAATAACGGGTTCCAATTTTAGACTTTAAAACCTATAACACTTTATTAGTAAAACTATTTTTATCTTTGCACCGTAAACTATTATAATGTCGCAAAACGTAACTCCTTATAAAGATTCCGATTTAGGAAAAAAAGAACAGGTAGCTCAAATGTTTGATACCATTAGTGGTAATTATGACGGGCTTAACCGTGTAATATCATTTGGTATAGATGTAAAATGGCGTAAAAAAGTTTTAAAACTTGTTGCCGCTAAAAAACCTGAGACTATACTGGATATTGCTACCGGTACCGGCGACCTTGCTATTTTAATGGCACTAACAGGCGCAAAGGAAATTACAGGAGCCGACATATCTGAAGGGATGATGGAGGTAGGCCGTAAAAAAGTAGCCGATAAAAACCTCAGCAACCGTATAAAATTGGTGTATGGCGATAGCGAAAACCTCCCTTTTGAGGATAATTATTTTGATGCTATAACGGTTGCCTTTGGTATCCGTAATTTTGAAACCCTTGAAAAAGGGCTGGCTGATATACTGCGTGTGCTTAAGCCAGGCGGTATTTTTGTAATACTGGAAACATCAGTCCCTACCAAGTTTCCTTATAAGCAGGGGTACAAACTTTATTCCCGCTTTTTGCTGCCGCTTATTGGCAAACTGTTTTCTAAAGACCGTTCTGCCTACTCTTATTTAAGCGAATCAGCATCAGTTTTTCCACATGGTGAAAACTTAAACAATATTTTGCGAAAAACTGGGTTTATAGAGGTTAAGAATATGCCGCAGACATTTGGGGTGGCTACTATTTATTCGGCTTCAAAATAACGCAATGAAGAAATTTTTTCTATATACTATACTATTGTCATGCACTTTTGTGCAGGCACAGTTTGGCACAAATGTATTTGCTAAAGACCCTATTATTAACCTTGAAAATTTTGACAAACAGAGGGTGCACTGGGGTTATTTTCTAGGTTTTAACAGCTACGATTTTAAATTTGACTACATAGCTCCAGCTACCGATATAGTTGCCGAACGTACTACAGGCTTTAACGTTGGGCTTGTGGGTAACTTACGTATTTTTGAATACCTTGACTTACGGTTTGAGCCAGGCCTTTATTATACTCAACGAAATTTAAACTTCCCGGCAGTAGATAATCCTGGTGACAGGATTAGGGAGGTTAAATCTACTTATATCCATTTTCCGCTGTTGCTTAAGTTTTCTGCTAAAAGAACAGGCAACATCCGCCCTTATTTGGTAGGTGGAGTATCCAGGGCTGTTAATCTGGGGAGTAATGAACTTTCTATGGAAGATAATGACGCGGGCACCTTTAGAATGAAACGGTGGACGAACAATTATGAAATGGGCTTTGGAGTTGATATTTACTTTGAATACTTCAAGTTTTCTCCTTCAATACGTGGGGTATTTGGATTGGACGACGAGCTTATACGCGATAACGACCCCAACAGCCCTTACACAGGCAATGTGGATGCAATGAGGACAAGGGGTGTTTTTATAAACTTTACTTTCCATTAAAATTCCGCCTGAATTCACTTAATACGATTGCGGCAGCAGTTGCTACATTAAGGCTTTCTGTTTTTTGCAAATTCCCAAAGCGGGGTATGGCAATTTTATTGCTTACATACTTTTCTGTATCAGCCGAAATTCCATTGGCTTCATTTCCCATTACTATAATACCCTCTTTAGGGAGCGGTTCAGCATAAATATTGTTGCCATCCATAAAAGTGCCAAAAACAGGCAGGTCGGCTTTTAAAAGGTACTCCTGCAGATTAGTATATATTATATTTACCCTTGTAAGCGATCCCATAGTAGCCTGTACAACTTTAGGGCTGTAAACATCTGCACATTGCTTAGAGCATACTAACTGCGTTATGCCAAACCAGTCGCAAAGCCTTATTATTGTACCAAGGTTTCCCGGGTCGCGCACGTCATCAAGTGCCATGATCAGTGCTTCATTTTTTACGGCAGCAGGCTGCGGTATTGTAAACAGTGCCAGGCATACATTTGGTGTGGTAAGTGCACTTATTTTCTTCAGCTCCGGTTCGGTAATAATGGTTACTTTATCTGCATACTCCCTGTTAAAGATATCTTCTACAGTATATATTTGCTGCAATTCAAAATTGGATTCCAGTAATTCCTGTACTACCTTTACACCCTCGGCAAAAAACATTTTATGCTGGTTTCTGTATTTTTTTTGCTGTAAACCCGTTATTATTTTAATTTGGTTTTTACTAACCATAAAAAACGTATTTTTGAATTACTATTTGGCACTATTGTCTTGAAAAATAAAATAACAAAAATAGCACTATTTATCTTATCGGGTTTACTTTTCTATTCCTGTTCTCTTACAAAAAGAGTACCTGAGGGAAGGCATCTGCTCGAAAAAAATGAGATAACAGTAAACGGGGAAAAAGAAAAAAGCGAAGAGGCGAACGATCAGCTATACCAACAGCCTAACAGCAATATACTTGGCTATAACCTGCGCCTGCACCTGTTTAACCTTGCCAAAGAAAATGCAGACTCATCTTACCTGGCATGGCTGGAACGAAAACCAAACCGGCACAAAACACTTGCTGCCCTACTTTCAGAAAAGCAGGTTAGGCGGCTTGGCAACTCCTTTATTGTATCCGGGCTTAGCAATTTCCTTAAAACTACCGGAGAGCCACCTGTAGTTATAGATACCAACAGGATAAAAAGATCGGCAGGCAGGCTTAATGCCTTTTATTACAAACAGGGGTATTTCAGGACAAAAATTGATTACAGTATTGACACTACTGCGAGAAAAAAAGCTATTGTAAATTATAATGTAACAACCGGAGAGCCATACATAATAGACTCAATAAACCCGCGTATAGACAGCCCCGTACTGGACAGCCTGTATAACGTTACAAAAAACCAGTCACTCATAAAGCGCAATGCACAGTATAAAGAGTCAGACTTTACAGGCGAAAGGGAGCGTATAACTAATTATTTCAGGAACAACGGCGCCTATTTTTTCCACCTCAACAATATATCTTATGTTGTTGATACTGTAAACACTAACCACAAGATTAATGTTGACCTTTTAATAGATAATGAAACCGTAAGGCAGGCAGACTCTACTTTTATACGCCCGTTTAAACTATACACTATAAGCCAGGTAAACATTTATACCAAAAACCAGTCTGACCCAAACCAGTCTATAGACAGTACTGAATATAACGGATTTAAACTATACAGCACCGGAAAGCTAAACTACAGACCAAAAGCGATTACCGATGCTATTTTTATCACCCCCGGAAGCAAGTTTTCAGATTTTAGGAGAGTACTCACCTCCCGTTACCTAACCAACTTAAGAGTATTCAATTATCCGTCAATATTATATACTGAAGACGTTAACGACCCAACAGGTTCATCGCTAATAACAAATATTTACCTTAACCCAAGGAAAAAGTTTAAATATATTGCCTCGGTTGACTTAAACCACTCAAACATACAGGACTTTGGTATACAGGGAAGTATGGGGGTATCTATACGAAACCTTTTTAGAGGTGCTGAAACACTTGAGCTTACTACAAGGGGAAATATAGGTTCTTCCAGAGACCCTTCAATTAACGACCGTAGTTTTTTTAACGTAATTGAATATGGTGTTGATGCGAAGCTGAGCTTTCCGAGGATTTTTTTCCCACTAAATACAGAAAGGGTTATCCCGAAAAGAATGATACCCACTACCCTGCTCAGTTTTGGTATCAGCAGGCAGTTAAACATTGGTCTTGATAAAGAAAATTTTTCGGGCATACTTGGGTACAACTGGACACCAAAAAGAAATGTATCTGCAAAGCTTGACCTTTTCAATATTCAGTACATACGAAATGTGAATCCTGACAATTACTTTTCTGTATATAAGTCTTCTTATGACAGGCTTAATGACATAGCGGCAAACTACCCGGTTGACCCTTCTTATATAGATGGAAATGGAAACCTGGTTATCGAAGACGGTACATCCGGATTTATAGATGATGTAAAGAATAACATTATACCTGTATCTCAGGAAGACGCCAATAATGTACGTAGTATAGAAGAGAGAAGGCAAAGGCTGACAGAAAACAACCTTATATCATCAACCAACTTTACCTATACTTACAGCTCAAGGGAAAATTATGGCCCAAACCTTAATGACGGTACATTTTTCATCATCAGAACTAAGGCAGAAGTAGCAGGAAACACGCTATCGTTGTTATCGTCACTCACTGATGACGGAACGCGAAGCGAAAGTGGAAATAAAACAATACTGGATGTAGAATATTCTCAGTATGTAAAAGGAGAGGTTGATTTTATTAAGCATTTTGACCTGCGGAGAGGTACTATACTTGCTATGCGTGCATTTGTTGGGCTTGCTGTACCTTATGGCAATTCTAACTCTATACCATTTGCAAGAAGCTACTTTGCCGGCGGTACTAATGATAACCGTGCGTGGCAGGCATATAGCCTTGGACCGGGCAGAAGCGGCGGCTTAAATGACTTTAATGAGGCGAATCTTAAAATGGCATACAGTGCAGAATTGAGGTTTAATATTGCCGGACAGCTAAACGGGGCTATTTTTGGCGATGTGGGAAATATATGGAACGTTTTAGACAGTGAGACAGACCCTAACTTAACTTTTAACGGACTAAGCTCTTTTCAAGATCTTGCTTTGGGAACAGGCTTTGGTATAAGGTATGATTTTAATTTTTTTGTTGTAAGGCTGGATATAGGGTTTAAAACATACAACCCAGGGCTGCCCGAAAACGAGCGCTGGTTTAAGGAGTATAATTTCGCCAACTCTGTTTTAAATGTCGGAATTAATTATCCGTTCTAAATTTAAAATATTATTTTTGTGAATTAATTTTTAAAATCTGAATATAATGGCTCATAATATTAAGCCCGGTGTTGCTACCGGAGACCAGGTACAGGAGATATTTAAGTATGCCAAACAAAAAGGCTTTGCCCTGCCTGCTGTAAATGTAACAGGTTCAAGCACTATTAACGGTGTACTTGAAACTGCTGCAAAGTTAAAAGCACCTGTTATTATACAGTTTTCTAATGGCGGTGCCGCTTTTAATGCCGGAAAAGGATTATCTAACGACGGACAGAAAGCAGCGATACTTGGAGCCATTGCCGGAGCCAAACATATACATACACTTGCAGAGGCTTATGGAGCTACTGTAATACTTCATACCGACCATTGTGCTAAAAACCTTTTACCATGGATAGACGGTTTACTTGACGCAAGTGAAGAACATTACAAAGAACATGGAAAATCCCTTTTCAGCTCCCATATGCTGGACTTATCAGAAGAGCCACTGGAAGAAAATATAGAAGTGTGTGTTGAGTACCTGAAAAGAATGAGCAAAATTGGCATGACGCTGGAAATTGAACTTGGTATTACAGGTGGTGAAGAAGACGGTGTAGATAATACCGATGTTGACAGTTCTAAATTATATACTCAGCCGGAAGAAGTAGCTGAATTTTATGAAGCATTAAGCAAAGTATCTGACAAGTTTACTGTTGCTGCCGCTTTTGGTAACGTACACGGGGTTTACAAGCCGGGTAACGTAAAACTTACTCCGAAAATCCTTAAAAACTCTCAGGAATATGTACAGCAAAAGTTTAACACAGGTCCGAATCCTGTAGATTTTGTTTTTCACGGTGGTTCAGGCTCTACGCTTGAGGAAATAAGAGAGGCTATTTCTTATGGTGTTATAAAAATGAATATTGACACTGACCTGCAATTTGCATTTACAGAAGGCATCCGCGATTATATGGGAAGTAAAGTTGACTACCTTAAAGCGCAGATAGGAAATCCTGAAGGTGCTGACTCACCAAATAAAAAACATTACGATCCAAGAAAATGGATTCGTGAAGGAGAGCTTACTTTTAATAAAAGGCTTGAAAAAGCTTTTGAAGACCTTAACAACGTTAATACATTATAGTTAAAAGTATGTACGGGTTTAGGTTATGCAACTGAAAACTTTAAACCCGAAACATCTTACTCGTAAAAATTTAAAGATATGGCTTGGTTTAAAAGAACAGAAAAAGGAATACAGACACCAACCGAAAATAAAAAAGATGTACCTAAAGGTTTATGGTACAAATCGCCTACAGGAAAAATTGTAGATGCTGATGAACTTGCTAAAAACTTTTATGTAAGCCCTGAAGATGGCTACCATGTAAGGATAGGCAGTAAAGAGTATTTTAATATACTTTTTGACAACAATGAATTTACTGAGCTTGATAAAAACATTACTTCTAAAGATCCGCTTAAGTTTGAAGACACCAAAAAATATGGTGAGCGTTTAAAAGAAGCAATGGAAAAAACCAAACTTAAAGATGCTGTCAGGTCGGCTGTTGGAAAGTCTAAAGGTAAGGATATTGTTATTTCCTGCATGGACTTTGCTTTCATTGGCGGCTCTATGGGAGCTGTTGTGGGCGAAAAAATAGCCCGTGCTATTGACTATGCTATAAAACATAAGCTGCCTTTTGTTATGATATCTAAATCAGGAGGTGCAAGGATGATGGAAGCTGCCTACTCGCTTATGCAGCTTTCAAAAACTTCGGCTAAACTGGCACAACTTGCCGATGCAGGTTTACCATACATTTCTTTATCTACAGACCCTACAACGGGAGGGACAACTGCATCTTATGCTATGCTGGGCGATATAAACATATCAGAACCCGGGGCACTGATTGGCTTTGCAGGTCCGCGTGTAGTAAAAGACACTACAGGTAAAGACTTGCCGGAAGGTTTCCAGACATCAGAATTTTTACTTGAGCATGGGTTCCTTGACTTTATTACACCCCGTAAGGAGCTAAAAGACAAAATAAATTTATATATAGACCTCATACAGAATCAGCCGATTCGATAAAAATAAAACCCTGCCACTTGGCAGGGTTTTATTTTTTATTCATTAGGATTTTTGTAACAGATTATCTTTATGTGATAGATTGCCGCGCTCCGCTTCTCTCCGCTCGCAAAGACAGACACCACCGCTTATGGTCATCACGAGAAGGCACGAGGAAGTAATCTTTATTCACATCTTACTACTCAAAAATCATTTCCTCTAAACAGGTATAGCCTAAGTTACATATTAAGCAATCTACATCCCGCTTCTTATTGCCTCAACAGGATCCAGTTTAGACGCCGCTATTGCAGGCAGTATCCCAGAAATTAACCCTATAAATGCTGCAAGGCTTGTACCAATCACAACATTCCAAAAGCCAAGTATAAATTCGAAATCCAGAGCTTTGGTAAGCACTTCTGCAATGCCCCACACTAAAAGCATTCCTACTACCCCACCTATTACAGATAGTATTACTGCCTCAAAAAGAAACTGGAAAAGTATAAACTTCCTTTTAGCTCCCAGTGCCTTTTGGATACCTATAAGGTTAGTCCGCTCTTTAACGGAAACAAACATAATATTGGCAATACCAAAACCTCCCACCAAAAGCGAAAATCCACTAATAATCCATCCTATAAAATTCATTTGCCCTATTATATTATCAATAAGGTCTGTAAAACCGGAAAGGATATCAATAATAAAATTCTCTATATCTCCCGCTTTAATACCGCGATAGCTTCTTAGCTTCTGTGTAATCTCTGCTTTTACCTCTTCAGCGTCAGTGCCGGGTTGCGGCTTTATAATAATTATAGGAGTCATAAATTCATTATGGTCGCCATACATCTTCCTTAAAAAGTTTACGGGTATAATTACAGCAGTATCATTACTTTCTCCAAACATACCCGAACCCTGCTTTTCTAATACCCCGATTACAGTAAACCTGCGCCCGTAAAGCCTTACCTTTTGTTCTAAAGGATTAGTATTTCCAAAAAGCGTTTGGGCTATTTCATACCCTAAAACAATAACCGGTGAGCCTGAGTTAGATTCAGATTCATTATAAAAACGTCCGTTTGCAATTTTAAGGCTCTGTATATCTGTAAATTCATACGATACTGGTATAACATTGATATTGCTTGCCGACTGGTCTTCATACCGTATGGTTTCACTGTTTGTAAATATCTGGAAAGCCATATACTGCGCACCCCTAACAGAACTTTTCAGGTACTGGTACTCATCATAAGTAACATCGGGAAACTGCATACGTTTCCACCTTGGTATTTCAGACGGACCAAAAGAAAACCTTTTAAGGTACATAGTATTTTTATCTACTGTACTTAAGTCTGCCTTAATTTTTCGGTCTAACGAATCTACAGCAGCCAAAACTGCTATTATAGAAAATATACCTATGGTTACCCCAAGCAGCGAAAGAAAAGTTCTTAGCTTATTATTTTTCAGCGCATTCAGGGCAAACGTAAGGCTCTCTTTTAATAAACGGAGGTATAGCAGCATAACAAGTAATTTGTCTTGTGTAAAATTCTATATTTTTTTTTCAAAAACCTAAAGCATGAAAATAATAAAATTAAAAAACATTAAAATATGCCTTTTATCCCTTGCAATGTTACCGCCGTTATAACTACTTTTGCATCTTTATAACGCAACAACATAATGAGCACACAAAAAACCATTTCTTCGGCACTTATATCAGTATTTGATAAAGAGGGGCTTGAGCCTTTAGTAAAAGCACTTCACAAAAATAATGTAACGATATATTCTACAGGCGGCACTGAGTCTTTTATTAAGCAGCTCAATATACCTGTAGTAGCTGTAGAAGATGTAACATCCTATCCGTCAATACTTGGAGGAAGGGTAAAAACCCTTCACCCTAAAATTTTTGGCGGTATCTTAAACCGTCAGGATAACGAATCGGATGTGCAGCAGATGGAGGAGTATAATATCCCCCAGATAGATTTGGTTATTGTTGACCTTTACCCTTTTGAAAAAACAGTTGCTTCAGGAGCTTCTGAAGCTGATATTATAGAAAAAATAGATATTGGCGGTATTTCACTTATCCGTGCAGCAGCCAAAAATTTTAAAGATACTGTCATAGTAGCTTCTGTTGAAGATTATACTCCGTTCCTGGAAACATATAACAGGAATAATGGTGCTACAACCCTTGAAGAAAGAAAGCATTTTGCAGGCAGGGCGTTCCATGTATCTTCTCATTATGATACTGCTATCTTTAATTATTTTAATACAGACGATACTTTTTACAAGCAGAGTGTAAGCAAAGGACAGGTACTTCGCTATGGTGAAAACCCGCACCAAAAAGGTTTCTTTTTTGGAGAATTTGATAAGATGTTTACTAAACTTCATGGTAAAGAGCTTTCTTACAACAACCTGCTTGATGTAGATGCGGCTGTAAACCTGATGCAGGAATTTAAAAATGACAATCCTACATTTGCCATACTAAAGCATAATAATGCCTGCGGACTTGCAACAAGAAATACTGTTAAAGAAGCATACCTTGATGCTTTGGCAGGCGACCCAACATCTGCATTTGGCGGGGTACTTATTGCCAATGCAGCTATAGATAAAGGAGCTGCCGAAGAAATTAATAAATTATTCTGCGAGGTGGTTATAGCTCCCGGTTATGATGAAGACGCAGTTACTATATTACAGGAAAAGAAAAACAGGATTATATTAATACAAAACGAAACTGACCTGCCTGAAAAACAGGTGCGTACCTGCCTTAACGGATTACTGGTTCAGGATAAAGATAACATTACAGACAATAAAGAACAATTACAGACCGTTACAGTTTCATCACCTTCAGAACATGAAGTAGAAGATTTACTGTTTGCTTCTAAAATATGCAAGCACACAAAATCTAACACTATCGTGTTCGCAAAAAACAAACAGCTTTACGCATCAGGTACAGGGCAAACGTCCCGTGTTGACGCGCTTAGGCAGGCAGTAGAAAAAGCCAATTCATTTAATTTTGACCTTAACGGGGCAGTTATGGCAAGCGATGCGTTTTTCCCTTTCCCGGATTGCGTGGAGCTGGCTAAAAATGCAGGAATTACTGCTGTAATACAGCCCGGCGGATCAATAAAAGATGAACTTAGCATTAACTACTGTAACGAAAATAATGTTGCAATGGTATTTACAGGAACACGCCATTTTAAACATTAATTTACTATTTTTACTGGCTTAAATAAATTTAAAATACCAAACCCTTAATACACTATACAAGTATGGGATTTTTTGATTTCATGACCGAGGATATAGCCATTGACCTTGGTACCGCAAATACCCTGATAATACATAATGACAAGGTAGTCATAGACAGCCCCTCAATAGTAGCACGTGACCGTGTTTCGGGCAAAATAATTGCTGTTGGTAAAGAAGCCAGCATGATGCAGGGTAAAACGCATGAAAACATTAAAACAATACGCCCGCTCAAGGATGGTGTAATTGCCGACTTTGACGCATCTGAAAAAATGCTTACTATGTTTATAAAAAGCATACCGGCATTAAAAAAGAAACTTTTTGCCCCTGCCCTTCGCATGGTTATCTGTATTCCATCGGGTATTACAGAAGTGGAGATGCGTGCGGTTAAGGAATCTGCAGAAAGGGTTAACGGTAAAGAGGTTTATCTTATCCATGAGCCTATGGCAGCAGCCATTGGTATAGGTGTAGATATTATGCAGCCTAAAGGTAACATGATTGTAGATATAGGTGGCGGTACTACAGAGATTGCTGTTATAGCACTTGGTGGTATAGTATGCGATAAATCGGTTAAAATTGCAGGAGATGTATTTACAAATGATATTGTATATTACATGAGAACGCAGCACAACCTTTTTGTGGGAGAAAGTACTGCCGAGAAAATAAAAATACAGATTGGTGCAGCATTGGAAGATTTGGAAACACCACCGGAAGATATGTCGGTACAGGGACGTGATCTTTTAACAGGTAAGCCTAAACAGGCTGATGTTTCTTACAGGGAAATTGCAAAGGCACTCGACAAATCGATACAGCGTATTGAAGATGCGGTTATGGAAACCTTATCGCAAACGCCGCCGGAACTTGCTGCCGATATTTATAATACAGGTATTTACCTTGCAGGTGGAGGCTCAATGCTGAGGGGGCTGGATAAGCGAATATCGCAAAAAACTGACCTCCCTGTTTATATTGCCGAAGATCCGTTAAGGGCCGTTGTAAGAGGAACAGGGATGGCACTTAAAAACATAAACAAATTCAGGAGCATACTCATAAAATAAAGGAACTAATTCATGCAGCAAATATTCAACTTTATATTTAAAAACAGTATCTTACTACTGTTTTTGCTGCTTTTGGGCATTTCCTTAACCCTTACCATACAATCGCACTCCTATCACAGGAGCAGGACAATAACTTCTGCCAATGCAGTAAGCGGATATGTGTATCAGCAAATAGATAATGTTGAGCAATACCTAAGCCTTCGCGAACAGAATAACAAACTCGCTACAGAAAATGCAGAACTTAAAAAGCTGCTGTATAACAGTGAGGACAGCCTTAATATTCAGCCGGTAAGAATTCCTGCCGGTAAAACTAATTATGATGTCATAACATCACGGGTTATTTCAAATTCATACAGCGTACCTGAAAACTACCTTACTCTTAACAGCGGAAGCAGTAATGGAGTGAAGCCTGACATGGGGGTTGTAAGCAGCCTTGGGGTTGTAGGTATTATAGAGAAAACCTCTAAAAACTATGCAACTGTAATCAGTATACTTAACCAAAAATTTGAGCTTGATGCCAAGATAAAAAAGAATGACCACTTTGGTTACCTAAAATGGAATGGTGAGAATACCGGATATGCCCAGCTTGTAGATGTACCAAAGCTTGCTTCGGTTAAAAAAGGTGACACCATAGTTACGGGCGGACTGACTACTACTTTCCCTGAGGGTATCCCTATAGGGACTATTGACAAGATATATATAGATAAAAAAACCAATTATTACACACTAAATGTAAGACTGTTTAATGATATGACGAGCCTTGGGCATGTATATATCATTAAAAATAAAAACCGCGACGAAATTATACAATTAGAAGAGGAAACAAGAAATGAGTAGTACGGTTATAGTAAATATTTTCAGGTTTATTATACTACTTGCCCTGCAGGTAGTAATATTCAGCCGTATAGATCTATTCGGTTTTTTAAACCCGTACCCCTATATTCTTTTTATATTACTGTATCCGGTAAATGGCAGTAAGGCAGGCTTGCTACTGTTATCTTTCCTGCTGGGACTCACACTTGATATGTTTCTCAATTCCGGCGGATCGCATACGGCCGCCTGTGTAACACTGGCTTATTTACGGGCTTCATTCTTTAAATTTTCATTCGGATTAAGTTATGAGTACCAAACGATAAAGATAAATGACAGGCTCTCACCCGAAAGGTTCTCATTTATACTCATTTCTGTTGTAACGCATCATTTAATTTTATACCTTTTGGAAATATTCCGTTTTAACCTTATATGGGATATTTTGGTACGTACAGTTCTTACTACTGTTTTTACATTAATTCTGTGTATTATAATAATATACCTCATTAAGCCGGGCAAACAATGAGAAAGTTACTATTGCCAGTTATAATAATTGCCGCAGCCGTGCTGATAGTAGCAAGGCTTTTTTACCTGCAGATATTAGACGACTCTTACATTAAGATGTCTGAAAATAATGCTATCAAGATTAAATATGATTATCCTGAAAGGGGTTATATATATGACCGTAACGGAGCTGTGATGGTAGCAAACCAACCTTCATATGACATTATGGTTACCCCTAACGAAATGAAGGATACCGATACTTTGGAAATATGCAGGCTGCTTAATATTACCAAAGAAGACTTTATTAAAAAGGTAGAAAAAGCAAAAGTGTACAGCCCGCGTTTGCCATCGGTATTTTTAACCCAGCTCAACAAAAAAGAGTTTGCACCTTTTCAGGAAAAAATAAGGCGGTTTAAAGGGTTTGATATCGTAAAACGTTCACTTCGAGATTATCAGGTACATGCAGCTTCAAATGTTTTTGGCTACATCCAGCAGGTAAATGACGCTGTAATTCAAAAAAATCCATACTACAAAAGTGGTGACCTTATTGGCAAGCAGGGTGTTGAAGAAATGTATGAAGAA
>JBQGDD010000275.1:0-3302 GCA_052038845.1 Dyadobacter sp.
TATGTATCACTTATAGATGGTAATGGTAAAGTAATTAAAACTAAATTACTTTATGGCAACCTGGGTAGTTTTTCGGGTAACTTTAAACTTGATGACACCTTTAAATCCGGAAAATACTATCTGCAGTTTTACACCAACTGGATGAATAACTTTACGGAAGATGAATCGTTTGTGTATGAAGTTAATGTTATAAATGAAAAAGATGGTGAAGGCAGACTAAATTTGCCTAACCTTAATTCAGTAAAAATAAGCCTCAACCCAGAGGGCGGATATTTAATTAAGGGGACACAAAATACTGTGGGTGTAACAGTATCCGACTGTAACAATAACCCCCTACCCGTTTCGGTTATCGACATTCTTGATAATGCCGGAGCGGTAATACAAAAAGTACAGCTTAATAAAATGGGTAATGGTAAATTTATCATTAATTTAAATGAGGGCACAACTTACAGAGCAGTTGCAACCATTGGCAAAAACACCTTTGAGCAGGTTTTGCCACAACCTAAAATAGAAGGTATAGCACTTGAAGTTAACAATTATGCCGTAGAAGGAAAAACTGTGGTTAAACTGAACACTAATGCTGAAAGCATAAAAAAGTTTGGCAACTCAGCCTTATACCTTGTTATACACCAGGATGAAAAAACCGTTATATATGACATAAACTTAGAAGGTGAGCCGGGAAAGACAATAGCTTTGCCTAACGAAGATTTATTTGACGGCATAAATATAATGAGAATTGTAGATAGTAACCTGAACCAGATTGCGGAACGTGTTATTTATAAATACCCAGGCGAAGGGTTAACCGCACAGCTTTCAAAATCGGGGCAGGATGCCGGTCAATATAAACTTAAGGGTAAGGTAAGCAAGCCTAATATGAACATCAGTATATCTATGCTGCCCGAAAAAACAAAGTCAGCAGCAGATGATAATGATATATATGGCTCACTTTTAATAGCTCCGTATATTAAAGATCATAAAAAAATAAAAGGAAAGCATTACTTTACAACATTAAGCAAAGGAAAACATTATGAACTGGACCTGTATCTAATTAACCAAAAAAGCAAGTACAACTGGGCAGATATACTCAAAAACCCACCAAAAAGTAATTATACCTTTGATATGGGGCTTACCCTTAAAGGAAAACTACCCGGCAAAAACCCATCTTCAAGAGTACGTATGTATTCTACTACAGACCCAATTGAAGAAATGGCAGCAGTAAATGATAAAAGCGAATTTATGTATGAAAATCTTGTTATATCAGACTCTGCTTTTGTTGTATTTAATGTGCTTAAGCCAGGGCAAAAGCCAAAAGAGGTAAAGGTAGAGCCGGAAATATTAAATTCTAATGCAAAATACAACAAGTCATTCAAACCGTCTCCCGGCAGCTGTATAAATAAAGGTGCCCCAAGCCCGTTTGCCATTGTTGCGCCACAAATATTTGACGAAACAATACAGCTTGACGAAGTTGTTTTAGAAACAAGTACTTTAAAGCATGCTAAAAGAAGCGGTAACCTTAACCTGAGAGGCTATAAAATAACAGAGCGGGATCAGCAACATCATAACAATATAATAAACTTTCTGCGTACCTACAGTAACTTTGTTATTAATGATAACAGTGTAGATGTAACAATATTTACAAGAGGCCAGTTCAGCCTTAATGCCGGAAAGCCATCGCCCATTATATATATTGACGATATAGTAATTTATGACTATAATATTTTAAGAACAATATGGATGGATCAGGTAGATGAAGTTTACATAAACGCTCAGGCTATAGTACCTTCTGTGAGGAATTTTTTAGGTGTTATAAAAATATATCTTAATCCTGCAGCAAGGGCTGCAAGAAATCCTACAGTTCATTCTGTTGTAAAAAATGGCTTTGCCCAAACAGAACCTTTTGAAAATGTTATTTATACATCAACTAATGACCAAGGGTATGAAAACTTTGGTCTTATTGACTGGAAGCCACAAATAATGACAGATGAAAACGGAGAGTTTGAAATAACTATTCCGCAAACAGGACAAAAAGAAATACGCTTTATAATTGAGGGCTTTAGTGCTGACGGAAAGCTTATTTCTGATGTAAAAACCATCAGCTTAAACTAATTTAAAGCAAATGCAGTTAAATAATTGTCCGCCTCCTTGGCGGACAATTTGTTTTTACTAAAAAAAGAATACCTGATACTGTGCAACAACTGCACCTAAAGAATCTGTTTTATTCCCGTTAACTTCAAACACAGGGCGATTTTGGTAAGCAACCGTAAACTTTGAAGTATGTCCTGAAAGAAGCCAGTTAATACCCACATCAAAAAAATCGACAGGCTTATTTAGCCTATCATACTCTGCATGCTGTAAAGAGATATATGGCATTAACGTTGTCTGCCCAATAAGGTTATCTTTAAACTTGTATCCTGCCTGGGCATAAATTACATTGCCTGTGCCATAAATTGGGTAGGCATTTCCGGGGCCATTTAATATACCGGGATTGCTGTTACCATTAGCAGGATTCATAGGACCCGCACTGCGAAGATAATTTTTACCATAATCAAAATGTGTAAAGTTGCCATACAGGCTTAAAGCCTGCCCATCCTTTCCTAAAGGGGCATCATAGTAAATATCTGCCGCTAGATGCACCAGATTACTCATAATGGTATCATTGGCTGTATTAAGCCTCCACATTGCATCTTTCTGGTAAATAAACCCTGCACCAATATTAAAAACTTTCTTTTTACCCAGATAAGTACCTGCAAGATAAGGCGTTAAATTAGACTCCTGATCTTTTATTTCATACTTAAAGTAGCCATTCCACTGATATTCCGGTGGATTTGATGAAAAAGACGCATTCTCAGTTATTTGGGGATTATAATTAGCAGACTTTGTTATGTCCATTGGCTGTGCTGCCGCAAGCCTGTAATCTATCCTGCCTATTTTTCCTTTGGCAAAAACAGAGAGTTTCCTTAAAAACTGATCGGTTGCATCGTTAGTAGATTGCTGGAAAAGGGGTGTATCAACTCCCAGTATAGAACCTGCTGAGGGCGATGCAAAACGCGCAAGTCCGCTCCAACCGGAAAGCCCCATACCTAAAGAAAGCATTTCTTTATCTACAGCATATTCCCCATAAGCGTCATGCACAAAAAACCCAAGCTTGCGGTTGGATATTGCATTAAAATTATTTTCACCAAACTGGCTATAGGCAAATACCCTGTCAGTTAGCTGTCCATAAAGCTGAACCCTGTAACGCCTTATACCTATATCTGTGCCTCTGTTTTTTTCTGTCCCGTTTATTGTAGTGCCGGGATTAT
>JBQGDD010000276.1:0-2917 GCA_052038845.1 Dyadobacter sp.
TTATCATCGGGTACGCAACAATCTACCGGGCATACGGCAGCACATTGTGGCTCGTCATGAAATCCTTTGCACTCTGTACATTTATCAGGTACTATATAGTATATATCGTCAGATATTGGTGTATGCGGTGCATCGGCGTCTACCTCTTCTCCGTTAGGCAGCACTACCCTACCCTTTAAAGACGTTCCGTCTTTATACCTCCAGTCATCAGCCCCTTCATATATGGCTGTATTAGGGCATTCGGGTTCACATGCCCCGCAGTTTATACATTCGTCTGTTATAATGATAGCCATAGCTTTTTTATTTTTAAATAACGTAAATTTGTGCAAAATTAAGTGCAATTCCCTTTATAAGCAAATCATAATGACATTAGCCGAAAGAAAATCAGCTTTTATAAAATTAGGAAAATTCTTAAGCCAGTTTACTACGAAAAACAACTTACAAAAAGATAATATACAAGGTAACGATATTTTTTTTGAAGAGTTAGTTCAATTAATAAAACTTTCACAATCACATAATGGCTGGTTTACAGAAGAGCAGGTTTATTTTGCCATAGAGTCCTGGGCAGAGGCTTTAACCGAAGAAAATCTGGATAAATGGCTGTCAGCCTACGAACTGGAAAATGTAAAACCTAAAACTGTAGGACTAATCCTTGCAGGAAATATACCTTTAGTAGGTTTCCATGATTTTTTATCAGTACTTATAACAGGGCATAATGTACTGGTTAAAACATCATCTAATGACCAAAAACTGTTGCCTTTTCTTGCTAAGTACCTTATTACAGTCGAACCAAAATTTGCTGACAGTGTAACTTTTACCGAAGGCAAACTTGAAGGCTTTGATGCTGTTATTGCTACAGGCAGCAACAACACTGCCCGTTATTTTGAATATTACTTTAAAGATGTACCTTCTATCATACGTAAAAACAGAAATTCTGTTGCGGTACTGACAGGAAATGAATCTAAAGAAGAACTTATTGCATTAGGCGAAGATATTTTCAGGTACTTTGGGCTTGGATGCCGTAATGTATCTAAACTGTTTGTACCGAAAGGGTATGATTTTACAGCTTTTTTTGAAGCGATGTATAAATACAACGATGTTATACATTATGAAAAATACGCCAATAATTATGACTACAATAAAGCTGTTTTTTTAATGAGTGAATTTAAAATACTCGACAACGGCTTTCTTACCATAAAAGAAGACAGCAGCTACTCCTCTCCTATTTCGAGTGTATTTTATGAATATTATGATAATATAGAACAATTACACGAACGGCTTGATACTGAAAACGAACAGATTCAGTGTATTGTGGGTACTCATGCAAAAGATGATTACCTCCCATTTGGGCAAACGCAAAAACCACAATTATGGGATTATGCAGATAATGTAGATTCTATTTTATTTTTATCAAAAATATAGCTGAATAATTAAATAATATTTTGCTGTGTTTTAGGTGATAATTTGGAAATTTGTGTTTTTAAAAAGCATCTGTTCAAATGAAAAAACACAATTTTAGTGCAGGCCCTTCTATACTCCCACAGGAAGTTTTTGAAAAAGCATCCCAGGCAGTATTAAATTATAATAACTCAGGGCTGTCAATACTTGAAATATCCCACCGCAGTAAGGATTTTGTTGATGTAATGGAAACTGCAAGGTCATTAGCCCTGGAGCTTTTAGGATTACAGGGCAAAGGCTATCAGGCATTATTCCTTTCAGGCGGTGCAAGTATGGAGTTTGTGCGTGTACCTTATAACTTTTTAAAACAAAACGGCAAAGCAGCTTATCTTGATACCGGAACCTGGGCAGCAGGAGCTATTAAAGAAGCAAAGCATTTTGGTGAAACAGTTGTAGTAGCTTCATCTAAGCCAGATAATTATACATACATTCCTAAAGAATATTCAGTACCCACTGATGCTGATTACTTTCACTGCACAAGCAACAATACCATTTTTGGTACGCAGATGCATTCATTTCCTGATATTGATGTACCAATGGTTTGCGATATGAGCTCTGATATTTTTTCGAGAGAGCTTGATTTTAGTAAATTCGGGCTATTATATGCCGGAGCGCAAAAAAACATGGGTCCTGCCGGTACTACGCTAATTGTTCTTAAAGAAGAATTGTTAGGCAAAACAGGAAGGATGATACCGGGAATTTTAGATTACTCCCAGCACATAGCAAAAGAAAGTATGTACAATACACCTTCTGTTTTTGCAGTTTATACTTCTATGCTAACCCTGCAATGGATAAAAAATAATGGTGGCGTTAAGGCTATGGAACAGCAGAATAATAAAAAAGCTGAACTCCTGTACAACGAAATTGACCGTAACCCTTTATTTAAAGGGACAGCCGCTAAGGAAGACCGCTCTAAAATGAATGTAACCTTTTTACTGGAAGATGAAACGCATACTGAAGCATTTAACCAAATATGGAAAGCCGCAGGCATTAGCGGGCTTAACGGACATCGGTCTGTAGGCGGTTACAGGGCATCTGTTTATAATGCTATGCCTTTAAGCAGTGTAGAAGTACTTGTACAGGCTATGCAGGAACTGGAGAAAAGCATATAGAATTTTAAATTTTTCAATCATTAAATCTTTAAATAGTAAAGAATGAAAGTATTAGCAAATGACGGAATTTCTAAAAGCGGTATAACTGCACTTGAAGAGAACGGCTTTGAAGTTATAACTACTAAAGTAGCACAGGAACAGGTTGCCAATTATATAAATACCAACAACATAAGTGTACTCTTAGTGCGCAGTGCCACTAAAGTGCGAAAAGATATTATTGACAACTGTCCAACCCTTAAAATTATAGGGCGTGGTGGTGTAGGTATGGATAATATTGATGTAGATTATGCCCGTGAAAAAGGCGTACATGTTATAAACACACCTGCATCTTCTGCTGACTCTGTAGC
>JBQGDD010000277.1:0-19161 GCA_052038845.1 Dyadobacter sp.
ACCGAAAAAAGCTGATATATACTGGTTTGTACACGTAAATGTGGTTGATGAACCATACAGGATGGACTACAGGGTACGCGAAATTGCAAAAGATGACGTTATAAGGGTAGACTTCTATCTTGGCTTTAGGGTTGCGCCAAGGATAAATCTAATGTTTAAAGAGGTTGTAAAAGATATGGTAGCTAAGGGAGAGGTAGATATTACCAGCCGTTACGAGTCGCTTAACCGTAATAATGTAATTGGCGACTTTAAGTTTGTGATTATCGAAAAATTTCTTTCATATGATAACGACCTGCCCTGGTATGAAAGGATAATAATGGACATATACAGTGTACTTAAAAAAGTAAGCCTTTCAGAAGGCAGGGCATTTGGGCTTGACAGCAGCTCTGTTAAAGTAGAAAAATTCCCTATAATAATCCACCCGACAGAAAAAGTAAACCTTTGCAGGGTAGATGAATATAACCCGCATTAAAATGAAAAACATTTTCTGCCTTATTGCCGCACTGTTATCCTTTTTTACTGTACAGGCACAGGAAGAAACCATTTATTCTGTATATTTTGAGTTTGATAAATATAACCTTGATGAAAAACAGGGCAATGGCGTTGTAGCCTTTGTACAGGCTATAGACACTTCGCGTATAGAAAGCATACAGATATACGGCTATTGTGATGACCGGGGTAAGGATGAATATAACTTTAAACTCTCTAACAACAGGGCTAATACTATTAAAGATACCCTTATTGGCAGGGGCATAAAGCATAAAATTATAGTTACCATAGAGGGCAAAGGGCGCATAATGCTGGATGAGGATATTGATGATATTAACGAAGCCCGCTCTAAAAACAGGCGTGTAGATGTTGTAGTTAATTTCCGTCCGCTGCCGCCACCTAAGCTGGAGCCAGGCATATATGATTCACTTAAAGACGGCTTAGTGGTAGGCGACCGTATTTATCTTAAAACAGTATTGTTTCAGCGGGGCAGCAGCAAACTGACACCAAAATCCAGAACCGAACTGGAAAAAATAGCCCGTATGCTGCATAAGTATAAAAAACTCGAATTTGAAATTCAGGGACATGTGTGCTGTACACCGGAGTTTCAGAAAGAAGCCATAGACAGGGATACTAAAAAAAGAGAACTCTCTAAAAACAGGGCAGAGGCTGTTTACAAATTTTTTATATCAAAAAAAATACATCCAAAGCGGATGACTTTTAAAGGCTATGGTAACACACAGCCACTTGGCAAAGGCACAGAACATGACAGGCGTGTAGAGCTTGTTATAACTAAAGTTTAAGCTGGCAGAAATACTGTTTCCTACACATTACAATACCCGCAAAAGTTTTATAGATAGCAGTAAGAGTTACTTCCTAATCATTTTTATGTGTGGTATATCATCTTCCAGATACCCCTCGCCTAGCTGTTTAAAGCCATGGGCTTCATAAAACTTTTTAAGGTACAACTGTGCAGATATGGTTATTGATGCAGTACCATAGTTATCAGTAATTGCTTTTATGGCTTCCTGTAATAATAAATGCCCCCACTTTTTGTCGCGGTAGGCTGCGCTCACAACTACACGCCCTATAGACGGGGTGTCAAAATAATCTCCCGCGCCAAAAATTCGGCAGTAAGCAACAATTTCGTCATCATATTCAGCAAACAGGTGCAGTGCCTTTTGGTCTTTGCCGTCTACATCCTGATATACGCAGTTTTGCTCTACTACAAACACTTCACTGCGCAGTTGCAGGCATTTGTATAGTTCTGACACAGAAAAGCCGTTAAAACGCTTTATTTTAAACTGAAGATGCTGCATTAAAAGTTAGCCGAATGTATTATAGATTCAAGTTCGATGATAAAATCCCTTTTTGGGGAAGAAGGGCTGTAAATAAACCCTTCAATAACAAGGTATCTGCTATGTTCATCATCCCGTATGGCGTAGTTAAGGAAAGGGCCGTTCATAGCTCCTTTTTCCATTTCCCAGTTACCTCGGGTTTCAAAAGCCCTACGGTCTTTAAAACTGGTCATGAATACCGAGGGTGAGTAAGCCTCTTCGGTAACCATGTATGTACTGTCTTCTTGTCCATGAATGTATTGGTTACCTATAGAATCGCGCATGGCAATAATATTTCTAATCATGGTCTTATTGCGCTCAATAACCTCATAAGGCACACTATATATCAGTATGTTGGTGTTGCCGTTATGCACATCCCTTTTCAGCCATAAAAAGTTTTCGCCTTCAGCCGCAAATTTGTAATCTGCCGGAATATTTATAGAAAGCCCGAAATAGCGGTTTACTTTTAAACTGTCAATCAGCCCCTTTTTAATATTCCGCTCCTGGTTTTCTGCAATTTCAGTTTCCTTAATAACCCTGATAATTTCATCAGCATGCATTTCTACAAGCTCGCCCAGGTCATCTGTAGTTTGTCCTGTAATGGTAAAAACGTTTTGGGGTGAGCAGTAGCTGTTACGCTTAAAGCTGAAGCCCCGCTTTTCTGCCTGCTGTATGATTATTATATTTCTTCCCTTTTTAAGAGCTTCGTTAAAAGTATCTTCATGATATTGGTTAAGGGTAAAAATGGGTTCTTCCTGCATTAACCCCTCTATGGGCGCGGCAAGTTTATGGCGCACATTATCGCCTACTTCGCCATTCCACATAGCATCGTTAATTACTACAGAAATTTCATTAATGTTTCCGTTAGAAACATCAGCGTCAGCGTTTTTTTGCTTATTGCACGCGGTTAAGCTCAGAACAAAAACAAAAGCAAGTATTTGTTTCATTCCTATCATGGCATGATATTAATTAATAATTAATTTACTTCGCCCACCTTAAGCTTCATTCCCGGCTTTATGCTCTCATCTTTTATTTTGTTCCAGGTTTTAAGATTTTCAACCGTAACCCCGGGATGCTTTTTGGCAATACTGAATAAGGAGTCGCCTTTTTGTACAATGTACATACGCTCACTCTCAAAATCTATGCCTTTAGCTTTCCTTTGATTTTCTTTTACTACAGTAGCTTTAACCTCAACTAATTCTGCATCAGTATCAATATCAGCCTGTTCTGCTTCTGCCAAAGCATTTTTAGCATCAGTATCTGTAACTTCTTTTATGTCTTTTTTAACTTCAGCAGGTTTTTTAGTGCTTTTTGCAGCAACGGCTTCTTCTTTAGCAGGAACAGCAACAGTTTTATGAACCTTTAAGCGCTGCCCAATTTGTATTGTATTGCCTTTTAAACCATTCCACTGTTTAATCTGGCTAATGCTCACGCCATATTTATTTGATATAGCACCAAGATTATCACCTCTTTTTACAACATAAGTATTTGTTGTTGTTTTAGTATTGCCGGAAGAAGCATAAGCCTCCTGCTTATTAGTTATAAAATTAGGTCTTTCCCTTTTATTATCCTCATACTGAACATAAGCATAAATAGCCTGTTCATTAGCGGTAAACAAAGCTATTTTTTCTTTAGGCAGCCTTAAATAATGAGGTTTCTCAGCCGTGTAAGGTATTACATCCAGCTTGTAGATAGGGTTAAGAAACTGTAGCTGCTCCATAGGTACATCTAAAAGCTCCTGAACCTGTTTAAACGTTATTTGCTGCTTTACCATAACCGTATCTGTTTCAAAATAGGTCATAGGTGCTCTTCTGCCATTAATACCATGCTCTTTAGCATACTCATACACATACATAGTAGCTAAAAATGCAGGTACATAGCCCTGTGTTTCTTTAGGCAGGTTTTTACGGATGTTCCAGTAATTCCTGTACGTACCGGAACGCCTTATGGCTTTAGTAACATTACCCGGCCCGGCGTTGTAAGATGCTAATACCAAATCCCAGTCGCCAAAAATATTATACAGGCTGGAAAGGTACTGGCATGCTGCCTCAGTAGCTTTAATAGGATCGCACCTTTCATCTACAAAAGAGTTTACCTCAAGGTTAAACTGTTTTCCTGTAGGGTACATAAACTGCCACAGCCCTGTTGCGCCTACCCTCGACTTTGCCCTTGGGTTTAGTGCCGACTCTATAACAGCAAGGTATTTTATTTCCATCGGCACATTGTATTTAGCAAGGTGCTCCTCAAACATAGGGAAATAATATTCTGATATTGCCATGAGCCTTTCATAAGCTCTTGGTCTGTTTTTAAGGTACGATTTTATGATGTTTTCAAGTCCCTGGCTGTATTCTATATTAAACGGAGATTTAGAATTCATTTCAGCCAGCCGCTGTTTTAGTAAGTCGGTAGAAAGGCTGTAATCTACTGCCTCATCAGGGTTTATATTCTCTAAATCTTCCTGTAACCATGTAAAAAGATCCTGATTAGTCATTTCCTTCATCCACAGGCTGTCAATTTCAGCCAGTTCGGGGTGACGTATAAATGTACTTTTTACAGAGTCAAGATATGATAGTTGTACTTCAGGTTTAAGTGATATTTCTGTTTCTGCGCTTTCCTGTGCTATTGCTGCAAACGAAAGGAGTGCGCATACAAAAGATAATGATGTTTTTTTATTCATAATTTACTTTTATTAACCAGTTATAATACAAGTTGTTACAAGTAACAGTGTACTATAACTTTAAATATAGTGTATTCGTATAAATTTTAACACACTACCCCTGTATCGCCGCGATACCGGGCAGTGTTTTGCCTTCCAGCATTTCGAGCATTGCGCCCCCGCCGGTAGAAACATAGCTCATTTTAGGCTCCAGCCCAAACTGCTTAACCGCAGATACCGAATCGCCACCGCCCACGAGCGAAAACGCTCCGTTTTCTGTAGCTTCGGCTATATAATTACCAAGGGCAATAGTAGCTTTGGCAAAGTTTTCCATCTCAAACACCCCAAGTGGCCCGTTCCATAAAATGGTTTTGGACTTAAGGATAACCTCTTTAAAATTCTCCAGCGATTTTGGCCCGGCATCAAGCCCCTGCCAACCGTCTGGTATTTCATTTACGTTGGTAACTTTAGTTTCAGCATCATTTTTAAAACCATTTGCCGCTATAACATCTACCGGAAGGTGAACCTCAACATTATGCTGTTTTGCCTTTTTCAGTATTTCTAAAGCCAGCTCCTGCTTATCATCTTCGCAGATAGAATCGCCTATCTTACCACCCTGCGCCTTTATAAATGTAAAAGTCATCCCCCCGCCTATTATCAGGTGGTCAACTTTATCAAGTATATTTTCTATAACTGTAATTTTAGAGGATACTTTACTTCCGCCTAATACAGCCGTTACCGGTTTTTCGCTGTTTCCTAAAACTTTGTTAAGACTTTCTATTTCTTTTGCAAGAAGCGCGCCAAACACTTTATCCTCAGGGAAAAATTTTGCAACAATGGTTGTAGATGCGTGTGCACGGTGTGCCGTACCAAAGGCATCATTTACATAAACATCGCCCAATTGAGCCAGTTTTTTGGCAAAGTCCTCATCGCCTGCCTCCTCTTCTTTATAAAAACGAAGATTCTCTAAAAGCAGTACTTCTCCGGGCTGTAAAGCCTTAGCAGCATCTTCAACTTTGCTGCCTATGCTGTCGTCAATAAACTTTACCGTGACGCCTAATATTTCAGAAGCCTTATCAACAATATGCTTAAGCGAATATTTATCTTCTTTTCCTTTTGGTCTGCCTAAGTGCGACATAAGGATAACGCTGCCGCCATCTTTTAAAATTTTGTCAATCGTTGGCTTAGCAGCTTCAATACGCGTAGCGTCAGTAACTTTAAAGTTATCGTCAAGCGGAACATTAAAATCTACTCGTATAATGGCTTTTTTACCGGAAAAATTAATATCGTTAAGGGTTTTCATCAGGTTGCTTATTTACAGTTTTAATTTGGCGAAAAGCAAATATAGTTGTTTCTGTTAATAGATTACAAAAGAGTACCTAAAAATTAGCATGTTAAAAAATATAGTGAACTGATAATGAATAAAATGGTAAGTACTACTTCTTTGTATCATGTGTGAGGTTTAAAGTTTTCCATTCCGAATGAATCGCAGCGGAATTGAGGAATCTTTTAGTTAAAACTTGCAAACAGAGATTTCTCCCCCAGTCGAAATGGAACGCTGTAGGGCGGAGCACCGTAATCTGTTGATATTGCCTAATGCCTTTTGGCTTTTGCCTATTCTGCATTTCCCAAATTCTCCTATCTTTGCTTTATGCTTTTTTCAGAAATTTTAGGGCAGGAGCACATTAAGGCACACCTTACCCAAAGTACAGATGCCGGGCGTATTCCGCACGCACAGTTGTTTATCGGCCCCGAAGGTTCGGGTACACTGCCTATGGCTATTGCCTATGCGCAATACATTTTGTGCAGTAATACTCAGGGCGAAAATAACAGTGGCAATAGTACCTGCAACCTTAAATTCCACAACCTCTCCCATCCTGATTTACACTTTGTTTTTCCGGTAGCGGCTAACAGCGAGGTTAAAAGCCACCCCGTTAGTGCCAACTTTATGAAAGCGTGGCGGGAGTTTGTTGTGCAGTCACCTTATGGGAGTTTGTTCGACTGGTATAAAAAAATTGACATTGCCAACAAGCAGGGACAGATAGGGGTAGATGAAGCACACGAAATTGTAAAATCATTATCCTTAAAGGCATACGAGGGTGGCTATAAAGTAATGATCATTTGGATGGCCGACAGGATGAATACCGCAACCGCCAATAAGCTCCTTAAATTGCTGGAGGAACCACCGCAAAAAACAGTTTTTTTACTGATTGCAGAAAGTGAAGGAGATATACTGCAAACCATACTTTCACGATGTCAGGTACTCCATTTTGGAAGGCTTAGCGAACAGGCTATTGCCGATGGACTGATTTCACGTGAAAAAACCGAAGCGAATGCCGCTTTTAAAATTGCCCACCAGGCAGAGGGTAACTACAACAAAGCCTTACATTTACTGTATAAAGATGATGACGGTTTACCGTTTGAAGAATGGTTTGTACAATGGGTGCGTGCTGCATTTAGGGCGAAAGGCAATGCTGCCGCCATACAGGATTTAATTGCATGGAGCGAACAGATAGCCGGTATAGGCCGTGAGGCACAAAAACAGTTTCTTGAATTTTGCATTACCATGTTCAGGCAGGCGTTGCTGCTTAACTATAATGCTAAAGAGTTGGTGTACATAGTACCTACGGTAGATAAATTTAAACTGGAAAATTTTGCCCCGTTTGTAAACGGTAACAATATAAACGATATTTTTAAGGAACTTTCTGACGCGATGTACCATATAGAGCGCAATGGAAATGCCAAGATAATTTTAACCGACCTGTCTATAAAACTAACCCGTTTAATTCATAAAAAATAAAGTTATGTACTCTCAACCCGCAATTATATTACTACTCCTGTTTCTTGCCATTACATTTATACAATCGGGCTATGATAAAGTAGCCGACTGGAAGGGCAACATCGAATGGCTTAAAGGGCACTTTTCGCAAACATTTTTAAAAAGCCAGGTGCCACAGGCAGTTGCCTTAATTTTAATACTGGAAATACTTTCAGGAGCTTTCTCAGTAATTGGAATCATAGAAATTATGGTAAACGAAGGTACCGATTTTGCCTTTTTCGCCGGATGCCTGTCGTGCATTACACTGTTACTCCTGCTTTTAGGTCAACGAGTAGCAAAAGATTATGATGGTGCCCGCACTATTGTAATTTATTTTATCCCGGCTGTACTGTTGGTTAGCTGGCTGTAATATGACCTTAACTAAGAAGATTGTAAGTCATACCGGATTATTATTGGTTAATTGTTTGTCGACAATTTTACTTTTAAAATTAGACATCTCATTAATCAATATTCTAGCTCAAATAGTTATTATACACGTAATTATCAATATAATATTTATAAACTATTATATGAAGTTGTCAATTGTATATAATTTCCTGATTTCAGTTTTGGTTGGTATATCTACACTATACATAGCTTTTTTTATAGCTGATTTAGGAATACTTGATTACAGTATTGATTTTTATGGGATATATACAGCTATTGTATCTAAAGGAATTTTCACAATTTTATTTATAGAAACAGTATATAGAATAAAATTGATATTAGAATATAAAAAAAGTATTAAGAAAGGCTAGCTTTATACAGGCGTAATTCGCCCCATGTAAATGCATCGCCACACTTTTCTTTAATTCCGGTTAACGATTCGCCATCAAAGCCTTTAAAAGCCTCTTTTAGCGTTTCTATTCTCTCCTGTGTGAGCAATTGCTCTATTTTTAGCTTTCCTGCCTGTATAAGCCCTGCAAAATGGCTCTGTATCGTGGTTTCAGTCAGTTTTCTTTTAGCAGCAATTTCGGTAACATTTAAATTCTGTTGCCACAATTCATACGTTTCTTCCAGTGTGGACTTTTTAGGCTCTTTGGTTTTCTTTTTCTTTGGCAAATAAACAATGTCATAATCCTCTTCCGGCTCTTCCAGTAATGTAGCCATGGCAGGCATTTTTTTACGCACTGCCGCCAGCTTATCTTTTTTATACGCCTGTATAGCTGTAGAAACCAAATTATCACGGCTTATTTCTTTTCCGGCTACCACTACCTGCATCAGCAATTTTGCTTTCATTAGCTGTAGCACTGCGGCTGTCTGTAGTTCTTCAAGTTCTGTGAGTTCTTCATAAAATCCTCTTGCCTTGCGCAGCCTTTTAATTTCTTCCATTTTAGTGAGTAACTCACCTGTAAGTATATCCATTACAGGGAAAAAATAATTATAGGCGGCAAGTACCCTTTCTTTTACAAACTTCATATCAGTATTAGCATCTGCGAACAGCGCATTTAGCTGGCGTACAAATTTTTCCGCCGGGCTAAGGAGTTTATGTATGCGGTCTTCCTGTTGCTGTGCCCACTTACGGTGTTTGCTTTTAAGAGCTTTTTCGCCCTCGTGCAGGTAACTCATTTTATGCTTTTGCCACTGCATTGCCAGTTCTTTCCAGTCAAAACTGTTCCTGAGAAAATCGGCTATAAAATTTTTGGTTTCCTTTTGCAGCGATGTTTCAAGGTCAGCCTCCTGCGCTTTTGCCGAGGCATAATCCATAACATCAGCGTCGTTAAGGATACCGTTCATCCGCATGGGAGATAGGAGTACCAATCCATCCAACGAGCGTAAACGCGACAGTGCCACATAAGCCTGCCCCGGCATAAACACCTGAGATACTTCTAAAACCGCCTTATCAAAAGTAAGCCCCTGGCTTTTGTGTACCGTTATTGCCCATGCCAGCTTAAGCGGATAATGTACAAAAGTACCAAGCACTTCTTCCTTTATTTCTTTAGTAGCTTCATCTACATAGTAGCGCACATTTTGCCACTCGTATTTTGTGGCTTCTATAATAACATCCTCTTCAGGGAAATGTACCAGTACTTCTTCTTCCGAAAGCGATTTTATAATCCCTATTTTCCCATTAAAGTAATTTTTCTCAGGCGACAGGTCATTTTTTATAAACATAACCTGTGCTCCCACCTTTAACCGCAGGGTTTCCTCTACCGGATAGATCTTTTCGGGAAAGTCACCCACAATTTCCGGCAGGTAAGTATGTTCCTTACCTTCGAGGTTTTGTATTGCCTCGGCATTCATGCTATCAGCCTTTCGGTTGTGTGTGGTAAGTGTTATGTAACCAGGATTATTTTTTAAATCAAAATCTTTATTTACAAAACCGTTAAGCACAGCCAAGTCATCGGCTGTTATAATATTGTTCCTCAGATTATTGAGTACATTTATAAACTTCTCATCTGTCTGCCGGTATATTTTATCAAGCTCAATATACAATGGTGGACTTTGCTGCAATACATGCGAATGGAAAAAGAACTTACCCCTGTAAAACTGACGTAATACCTCCCACTCTTCATTACGCACTACCGGGGGTAACTGTAGCAGGTCGCCTATAAACAATACCTGAACCCCGCCAAAGGGAATATCTTTTCGCCTTACACTTCTCAGCATAAAGTCTATAGCATCCAGTAAATCAACACGCAGCATACTTACCTCATCAATAACTAACAATTGCATGTTATTAATAACCGACTGTTTATCTGCCCGCATCCTGAAGTGCCGCCTAAGTGTATCTTTATTCTCAAACTTTACACCTTCTGAGAACTGTGGCGGATGGTTATATTCCGGTATAAAGCCTGCAAAAGGCAACTGAAACATGGAGTGTATAGTAACACCCCCTGCATTTAAAGCGGCTATGCCTGTTGGGGCAACAACAACTACATTTTTATGGGTAGTTTTTATAATTTCCTTTAACAGTGTCGTTTTACCTGTACCCGCCTTACCTGTTAAGAATACCGACTTATTTGTTTGATTAATAAATCGGAGGGCATATTCGGCAATTGTGGAAAGCGTTTTCATGTAAAGGTATTAATAGTGGGAAATTACAAATTTTATGGCAGGGGTGCTCATTTCAAATAAAAAAATGCTCCCAAAAATGGGAGCATTTTGTAACCTATATTTCAGGGTGATTATTTTGTAGCAGTAGTATCTTTCTTAGTTTCTTTGCTTTCAGCACCTTTACCACTGTTGTATTTATCATTCAGTTCTTTAAGTACCTCATCAGTTATTTCATAACCTTCTTTAGCATACAATACAGAAGCAGCATCGCCGGTACCATAAATGTAATCATAACCATGCTTTTTACCATATTCCCTGATATGCTTTTTCATCCTGCTGATGATAGTATCATTTTTAACACCAAACTCTTCCTGTAGCTGTCTTATCATAGTTTCCTGCATCATGCCCAGATCCCTCTCTCTCTTTTGAAGCTCCTGCCCCCTCATTTGCGCCCACTGTGCTCCTTTAGCCCTTGCTTCATCCTGAAAACTTGCAGCATCAAGCCTAAGTTGTTGAGCTTTCTCATCAAGTTCCCTTCCCATTTCTTCGGTTTTCACTTTTCTTCTTGAATCAAGGTCTTTTACTTCTTCATACCCCTCTACCAGTTTTTGAGTGTCAATGTAAGCAGTTTTATAATCTGAATTACCGGCAGGTTTTTCATTACATGAAAATAATGTAAATGCAAGTCCAAGTATTAATAGTGATTTTTTCATTGTCTGAATTAAATTTTAAAAATTTTTGGCAAATGTAATAAATTTGTTATTAACCACCATAAAAACTAATGTAACAGCATTTTTATTATGTATAACTACAATTTATACAACGCTATAATAGTATAAACAACAGCTATAAATATTGGATTGAAATTTGGACCTACAGAGCATTTCCTTTTTTTGGCAATGCGTTTATATGTTTACAAACCAAAAAATGTCTTAAATCGGCTGGTTTTATGTTTCCGCTGGTTTAAGCACATAAATATGGGAAGAATACTCAAAACTGCGCCTTGCTTTGATATTTGACCGTAACCCAATTAAAAAACCTTTTACAAAATTCATTTTACCGCTTTTATATTTTTCAGACAACAGGCTAACATAAAAACTGTCAAAATACATTGGTTTAATTTTTATAAGTTCTACCCCCTGTGCAGCAAATAATTTTTTTATAGCTGTTTTTGAAAAATGCCAAAGATGCCTCGGCGCATCATAAGCTGCCCAATATTTGCCATAATATGCCGCGTCATACGATTTAAAGTTTGGCACTGCAATAATGATGATGCCATCAGGTTTTAAAATACGCTTTAATTCGGTAATTTGTTTTTCTACATCAGGTACATGTTCCAATACATGCCACATAGTAATAACATCCATTGAATTATCTGGAACATCGAATATGTTATCAAATAAAGAAACTCCTTTTTTTAGGGCTATGCCTTTAGCCTTTACGCTTGGTTCAATACCCCACGTTTCCCAATTATTCTTTTTAGCTTCAACTAAAAAATCACCGGTTCCGGCACCAATATCAACAAGGGTTACTGATGAAGATTTAAAACTCTTAATAATATTTATTTTATCACGAAGTGCTTTTTGTTTTACGGCATGATAGAGTTTTTCAAAAACCGAACGCTTGCCATCGGTATGCGAAATATAATCGTCACTTTCGTAGTAACTAGATAAATCTTTTAATGCAGGCTGCGGGTGTGTTTTTAAAAGCTGTAGGTTTTCATCAAGCAAAAGTTCAAATTCTTCTCCCGATACTGAATGGTCTATTACTTTTAAATAAGTACTATTTGTTGAGAAATTCATTAGTTTTTAAGGAATTCGTTTTTTAAATCTTTTAGGTACTTAATGGCTATTCCCTGGTACAGCGAATCATCCCTAAGTACATCTTCATTCCTGTCACTAATCATTGACAATGCTATGAATTTTATGTTGGTAATTTTGGTTGCTTCTGTTTCTACATTACTAACCATAAACTGGGATGTAACAAAATATTTTTCCAGTTCGGCATTATCATATAAAAAAACTTTAAACCGTTGCCCGTCTATTGTTACCCAATATTCAACATCATAGTAAGAACCCAAATTATATTTGGTGGTTACAAAATCTACAAATGGATATTTACGCTGGTCGTTTTCAAAAATGAATGCAGTTAAGCCTTCCTTTTTGTCTAATATCTTTTTACCATCATCCATAAGTATATAATCCTGTATCTGTATAGTAGCTCTCGGAGCCATACAGCTAAAAGAAGTCATACTTATAAAAAACAGTAAAAACCCTTTAACAGCAAGGGTTTTTGTATATCGTTCCACGTGAAACATCATTTATCTTCCCATATGGATTAATAATACCGATACATCGCTTGGCGATACCCCGCTGATACGGGATGCCTGCGAAATAGTTACCGGACGAATTTTTTTCATCTTTTCCCTCGCTTCAAAAGAAAGGGATTTTATTTTATCAAAGTCAAAGTTTTCAGGAATTTTTACATCCTCCAGCCTATTTAGTTTATCGGCATTATTCTTTTCCTTTTCTATATAACCGGAATATTTAACCTGAATTTCTGCCTGCTCAATAACTTCATTGTCTAAATTATGCTCCCTGATGTATTCCTGTACTTTCTCAAACTTTTTAATATCATCAAGATCAAGCTGAGGGCGTGAAAACACCTTGAACATTTTATCCGGCTGCGATATTGGCGAAGACCCCTTCTCCTCTAATATAGGATTAGCCTCCGCAACGGTAACGCTGGTTTCTTTAAAAAAGTTGACGAAAGCATCACTCTGCTCCCTCTTCTTTTCCATTCTTCTCATTCTGCTTTCATCAGCAAGCCCTATTTCATAAGAAAGCGGTGTAAGCCTGAAATCAGCATTGTCTTGGCGCAATAACGTTCTGTATTCTGCACGCGATGTAAACATCCTATAAGGCTCTTCTGTTCCTTTTGTAATAAGATCGTCAATAAGAACGCCTATATAAGCTTCATTACGCTTTAATATAAATGGATCTTTACCCTGCACTTTTAAATGCGCATTAATACCTGCCATAAGCCCCTGTGAAGCGGCTTCTTCGTAACCGGTAGTACCGTTTATCTGCCCTGCAAAGTATAAACCGTCAACTAACTTAGTTTCCAGCGTATGTTTTAACTGTGTAGGCGGGAAATAATCATATTCTATAGCATAACCTGGACGGAAGAACTTGACGTTCTCAAACCCCGCTACAGAACTTAATGCTTTAAACTGTACATCTTCCGGCAACGAAGTAGAGAAACCATTTACATATACCTCAACAGTATCCCAGCCTTCCGGCTCAACAAAAAGCTGGTGCCTGTCTTTATCTGCAAAGCGGTTAATTTTATCTTCTATAGATGGACAGTAACGCGGTCCTAAACTTTTAATACGCCCGTTGAACATAGGCGAACGGTCAAACCCTTCGCGCAATACATTATGCACCTCTTCCGATGTATAAGTCATATAGCAGGAACGCTGTTTCTGCAACGGCTTGGTTATATCTAAATAAGAAAACTTATCAGGATTTTCATCACCAGGCTGCTCTATCATTTTAGAATAATCAAGCGAACGCCCATCAACACGTGGCGGTGTTCCCGTTTTCATTCTTCCGGCTGTAAAGCCTGCCTTAATTAAATCTTCGGTAATACCGTAAGAAGCACCCTCTCCTGCCCTTCCGCCTCCAAATTGTTTATCGCCAATATGTATTAACCCGTTAAGGAAAGTACCATTGGTCAACACAACAGATTTAGCTTTTATTTCTATTCCAAGAGAAGTTTTAATCCCTGTTACTTTACCATTTTCTATCAGTACACTGGAAACCATTTCCTGATAAAAATCAAGATTTGGAGTACGTTCAAGCATTAGTCGCCATTCCTCAGCAAAGCGCATTCTGTCACTTTGCACCCGCGGACTCCACATTGCAGGTCCTTTAGATTTGTTCAGCATCCTGAATTGTATCGCTGTATTATCGGATATAATACCCGAATAGCCTCCCAAAGCATCAATCTCTCTTACAATTTGTCCCTTGGCTATACCCCCCATAGCAGGGTTACACGACATCTGCGCTATATTTTGCAGACTCATGGTTACCAAAAGCGTCTTCGACCCCATATTAGCAGCAGCAGCAGCAGCCTCGCTCCCGGCGTGCCCTGCACCAACTACTATCACATCATATACTTCGTTAAACATCTTTTATTTGTTTGTTCCACGTGGAACGTTTTATAATTTGTATTTAAAAACTATTACTGTTCCACGTGGAACAGTAGTTGCTTATCATCTTCTTTCTGCCGCATCAATGTGCTTTCTTCTTCAGTCTTATCTTTATAACCGCAGTAGTGCAGTATGCCATGCACCATTACACGCTTAAGTTCCTCTTCAAAAATTACATTAAAATCAGCAGCATTATCCTTAACCCTCTCTACAGAAATAAATATATCCCCGCTTATAAGGTTACCCATTGTATAATCAAAGCTGATAATATCGGTAAGTGTATCGTGGTTTAAAAACTCTATATTCTTCTGTAAAAGGTATTCATCATCACAAAAAATGTAATTAATTTCACCTTCTGTCTTGTTTTCAGATTCTATAACCCTGCCGAGCCATGCTTCATATTGCTGCTCATTGCCAAGTTCAAAATCTGTTTCGTAGTTAAAGCTAATCATCTTTCCTAAAGTAGGTTTGCACCCTTTGATTAAAATTTGGGCGCAAAGGTAAGGTTTGTCTGTTTAATATCTCAACGCTGTTTAAATATTCTTTTAAAGCATCAGGAACTTCATTAGCAGTACTATTATACTCTTTAGTATTGGTTTGAGACTGCCTTTTGTTTTCCTCGCCCTGCTGCTGTATAGCCTTATCCAGCTTTAAAAGTTCATGTTTTAAATTAAGCATACGCTGCATGGTTTCGTTATTAAAGCCTTTATTTAAAATTTGCTTTTCTATATCTTTCATTTTACGAACAGTATTTTGTCCGTTGCCACCCATTCCGTGTTTATCTAACTGTTGCTGAAGCTGCTCCCTAAGCCTTTGCTGCTCTTTATAAATTTCCAGCAGTTTCCCGGCATCGCCTTCTCCTCCTTCTCCTTCACCTTCACCCTGCTCGCCAGATTCTCCTTTCTCTCCATCTTTATCAGGTTTATTGCCCTCCTGCTTGCCTCCTTTTTCCATTCCTTTCTGCATCTGTTCGGCAAGCCCCTGTTGCTTTTGTATAATATCGGGCAGTTGCATTCCGTCACTTTCTCCCTTTCCATCCTGAGATTTACCCATGCCCGAACCCTGCATTTGCATTTGCATATTGTTTAGCATATCACTCAGCATATCTGCCAGTTTATTAGCCGATGTAACTGCATACTGCTGGCTCGACACACCTCGTGGCACAATATTTTCAGCAAGGTCTGCCAATGCCTTATCTACATAATAATGCACATTGCCAACTTCTTTAGTTATATCCTCAGTAATTCTTGGATTGCGTAGTGACATAGCGAAAAGGCTGTCATCTACATGTCGGAACTGCTGCTTTAAATCCTGCTGTTTTTTAAGGTGCTTACTAAAAGAAGCCGACTGCGAATTAATTCCTGTAAAATTTTCCATAACATCTTCCTGAGAGAAGGAATAAGCAAGCAGGTTATCCAGTATCTGCCTTAACATTTTTACATCTTCCTGCAACATCTCCATATCTCCAGACATCATAGCATTTGACATCTCGCCCCCCATCTGCTTCATTTTTTTTCCGGCAGACTTTTGTTTAGGTTTAGCTTTATCTTTGTTATCCTTGTTTAATTCATCTGATGCCTTTTTCATATCGTCCTTAATATCCTTTTCATGATTTTTATCAGTTGGTATATCCATAGGGCGTTTTAGTTTGTCGTTCTGCTCTTCAAGCTCACGCATTTCCTGCTGAAGTTTATCAAACTCTTTATTTATGTCATTTTGTTTCGCTTCAGAGTTATCGTTACTTTCAGAAAGCTTTTCCTGCTTATCGCCCAGTTGTTTAAGTTTTTCAGCAATCTGTTCTGCTTTTTTCTCAACATAAAAACGTTTAGTAAGTTCAACGAGTTGCTCAAGGTTTTTAGACTGGTTTTTGTTATTCTGCTTAAGCCTGTCAACTTTATCAAACAGTTCTTCCTTTTTAAGCTTATTGGTTAAATCTTTCAGCTCATCAAGCAATTTTTGATTTTTCTCTGCCTCCTTTTCATTCTTTTCAAGGCGTTTCATTAGCTCTTCCTTAAACTCATCTTTTTTATCAGGATTAAACTGCTCAAGGTTTTCTTCAAGCTTTTTAGAAAACTCCTTCATCATTTCATCCTGCTGCTTTTGGCGGTTAATGAAATCCTGTATCTTTTTTTGGTCTTTAAAATCAAGATCCGTTTTCTCCTTGCCCAACTTCCTCAGTTTGTCAAGTTCAGTATTTTGCTTATCCTGATCCTTTATGGTTTTTTCTAAACTGTTGATGTTACTGTTCTGCTCCTGTAAAATTTTATCCTGCTTTTCGTCCTGTGTCAGTTCCCTTTTAGAGAATACTGATGATTTAGAGCTTTTATAATTATGCACGGCATCATTATCAAACACTTCAAAATAGTATTCGTAGTTTACACCGGGAGTAATATCAAGCCCTTGCGGAAACGTATAAAAAAACCTGTCGTAAGCCTGTTTCTTTACAGGCAGGTTAAACTTTTTGGCAGCATCAGGATTATTTTGAGGGTAATATACCACCTGTAATTTGGTGAGCCCATAATCATCAGATACCTGACCTATTAATACCTCATTTTTAAGCTTAAGGCTGTCAGGTGCGCTGCCAACAGTAATTGTAGGGTACTGATCTTTAATTGTAGTTACCTGATATTGCAGCTTTTCATGGTGCTTAACTTTATTGTTTGAAGTAAGTATTTGATATTCTGTATTTTGTAATATATTTTTAGAGAGTATAAAGCTATTATCTTCCTCTTTAAAAGCAGTACTTACATCATTACTAACCCATTCTATGCTGTTGGTGGCAAGGGCAGCTACCTTCCATGTAATTTTAGTGCCTTCGGGTACTACGGCGTTACCTGTACCGCTAAGTACTTCAGCTGGTTTATTAATATAAACAGGAAAATTTAGCACCATTTCAAAATTAGCAATGGTGGGTACAGCAACCACATTAAGCTCATAAGGCTGCGATACTACCTGATTAGCCCTTAGCTGAAAGTTTATGTTTTTAGCAGGTCTTTCAAACCGGTATTCAAATACACCGGGGCTTTTGTTTTCCAGGTAATAGTTTTCATCGCCAATGTTTATCATGGCGTTTTCGGGTACAATATTTCCCTGTGTTTTTACCTGCAATACATAATCGGTATCCTGCTGTGCTGTGAGCGAATTATTAAGTACTACAAATTCGAAAGGAGCCGGTGGTGCATAATGCCTGTCATAATGTATTACCCTGTCAAAACTTTGCGTGATAAATGCAGAATTACCACTTATCATAAAAAACAAAATAATCAGCAGCGGAACAGCCGCATAAGGTACATACCTAATATTCTTTTTAAAATTAACGGCATTGGTAAAAGGTATTGGCTGTAAACCATCAGCCTTTTGCTCTATAGATGCCGCCAGTAATTCTGATTGCTCTGACTGACCTGATAATTGCAGGAAATTAGTCAGCTTGTCGCTTACCTCTGTAAAGTGGCTGCCAATTATTGCTGATGCCTCGTTGTACCCTATCCCCTTTTGAAGTTTAAATAATTTAAACAGCGGGAATACTATAAACCTTAGAAGCAGGAAAACTTCTACCGCAATAAATATCCAGAACAAAGCAGTACGCCCACCAGTGGGCAGCCATAAAAAATATTCTATAACAAGGGTAAATATAAAATACAGTAAGCCCAGTGCTGTAAAAAATAGTGTTCCACGTAACAACTCATTCGTGTAGTACTTTTTAATAAAGGCTTCGAGCTTTTGATATATAAGGTTTTTTGACTCCAAAATGCAACTGATTGTTAATAACCGATAAAATTACAATTTATATTTAATTGATAAACGTTAAATATAGGTTTATATGATACAGCATACTTTACCGGATTTTTTGATTACTAAGTATTTAGAAATTTATTGAGAAATAACTGTGCCAATTATCCTCACTGAATTTTTTGATAATTGTATCTTTGCTGTAAAACTTATTAACAATGTCAAAGCAGGTACGTGTGCGTTTTGCACCCAGCCCCACCGGGCCTTTACATATTGGGGGCGTAAGGACAGCCCTTTTTAATTATTTATTTGCAAAAAAACATAACGGCGTTTTTTACCTCAGGATAGAAGATACCGACCAGAACCGCTATGTTCCCGGAGCTGAAGAATATATTGTAGAAGCTCTTAACTGGTGCGGAATACCTTTTGACGAAGGCATTGGTAAAGAGGGTAAATACGGACCATACCGACAAAGCGAACGTAAAGAAATGTATGGGCGTTATGCCGAAAACCTTGTTAAGATGGGTTGGGCTTACTATGCATTTGATAAAGCCGAAACGCTTGATGAACTGAGAAAAGAGGAAGAGGCAAAAGGCAACGCCTTTATATACAACCATACCAACAGGGATAAGCTGGATAATTCACTACGCATATCTCCCGAAGAAACCCAAAAGAGGATAGCAAGTGGTGAAGAATATGTTATTCGCTTTAAAATACCTGTGGGCGAAACGTTATTTTTAAAAGATATAGTTCGTGGCGATATAAAGTTTGAAACCAATGTACTGGATGATAAAGTACTGTTTAAAAGTGACGGTATGCCTACCTATCACCTGGCAAACATAGTAGATGATCACCTTATGGAAACTACCCACGTTATAAGAGGGGAAGAATGGCTGCCCTCCCTCCCGCTCCATGTATTGCT
>JBQGDD010000278.1:0-8739 GCA_052038845.1 Dyadobacter sp.
CTTCATCCTTCTTGATAGCCTTATTGGCGAGGCTTAAAAAAACGATAGAAACAATAGGAAGAATAATCCCAATACCCTTCTCAGAAACTACCATTGCTGGATCTGTTTCTCCGGATAAATTTAGTAACCGATATACAAATAGTCCTAATAAAATTAAATTCAATATTATGTTCAGCCTGCCCATAACAAACTGCTGTTTCCTTTTTTTATAGCTGATAATACTAATCAGCGAAAGGGTTGTACTAAAACCAAACAATGCAACAAAAGCAAGATTTTCAATAAAAAAATATTCATTACCTGCACCTGTTGTCCATAACGGGAAAACAAACGGCAGCACGCCGCAGCATATAAAAGCTATAAAAAGGTATATTGTCTGTATTCTTTGTAACATTAATTTCTCTTATTGCTGCACAAAAATATGGTTTCTTTTTAAAAAATACTATTGCAAACTAAAAATATATTTGTAATATTGCAGTACAAAATTATAAGTACTTCATTCTGCGAAGTATATTCTCCTAAAAGAATTACCTTACTCTTCACACATTTTTGAACATACTATTTATTTAACGAAAAATTCTACATGTTTGATATTTCCGAATTAAAAGAAATGAAGCTGCCTGAGCTTCAGGAAATTGCTAAAAAAGCTAAAATAAGCAAATACAGAGGGTTAAAAAAAGACGATTTAATTTATCAGATTTTAGACCACCAGGCTGCAAACCCGGCAGTTGTTAAGCCAATATTTGATGAAGCTCCTGCAAAAGAAATACAAAAGGAAGCTACAGAGAAGCCGAAGAGAGCAAGGATTGCTAAAGATGATGCAACTACAGTAAAAAAGCCTGTGGTGAAAAGCACGCCTGTTAAGGATGCTGAACAGAAGACAGTTGCACCTATACAGCCAAACATTGCCGATAAAAAGGAAAGTGTAACAAGTGAAGAACAGGCTAAACCACAACCTGTAAAGGTAACTGAAGCCCCAAAGGGGAAAATATCAGCAGAAAAGCAGGATGCCCTTAAAAAAGATGTTCCTGTTAAGGCAAACAATCAAAGCGATAACAGGAAGAAAGCAATACTGCCTAAAGATAACGGCAGTGCTAAGGCGAGGCATAATGATATAGAAAAGAGTGGCAAACAAATATCTGAAGAGGAAAGGCTTGCACAGATTGAAAGAGCCAATGCCAACAACCCTAACCACCCGAGTTATAAAAAGAATAATCAAAATACAGCCAATTCCCAAACTAATCAGGGAACACAGCAAAACCATTCTCAGCACCAGAACAAGAAACAAAACTACCGTGAGCCCGATTATGAGTTTGACGGTATAATTGAAAGTGAAGGTGTGCTGGAAATGATGCCTGATGGTTATGGCTTTCTGCGTTCATCAGATTATAATTACCTGGCATCGCCGGATGATATTTATCTTTCCAACTCACAAATACGCCTTTTCGGACTTAAGACAGGAGATACTGTAAAAGGTGTTGTACGTCCGCCAAAAGAAGGGGAAAAGTATTTTCCGCTTGTTAAGGTAAATAAAATCAATGGACACGACCCACAGGTAGTGCGCGACAGGGTTTCTTTTGAACACCTTACTCCACTTTTTCCGGAAGAAAAATTTAACCTTGCCGACAGGCAAAGCACCATATCTACAAGAATTATCGATTTGTTTTCTCCTATAGGAAAAGGGCAGAGGGGTATGATTGTAGCACAGCCTAAAACAGGTAAAACAATGCTGCTTAAAGATATTGCAAACTCAATAGCGTCTAATCATCCTGAAGTATACCTTATTGTATTGCTCATTGATGAAAGGCCGGAAGAGGTAACAGATATGCAGCGCAGTGTTAGGGGAGAAGTTATTGCCTCAACTTTTGATGAGCCTGCCGACAGGCACGTTAAAGTAGCCAATATAGTACTGGAAAAAGCCAAACGCCTTGTAGAGTGTGGGCATGACGTAGTTATATTGTTAGACTCTATTACACGTCTTGCAAGGGCTTATAATACTGTACAGCCTGCATCGGGTAAGGTATTAAGTGGTGGTGTTGACGCCAATGCCCTGCAAAAACCTAAACGCTTTTTTGGAGCTGCCCGTAATATAGAAGGCGGTGGTTCTTTAAGTATAATTGCTACTGCACTTACTGATACTGGCTCTAAAATGGATGAGGTTATCTTTGAGGAGTTTAAAGGTACAGGTAACATGGAGCTGCAGCTTGACAGGAAAATTGCCAACAGGCGTATATTCCCTGCTATTGACCTTACATCGTCAAGTACAAGGCGGGATGATTTACTGCTTGATGAAAACACCATACAGCGTATGTGGATAATGCGAAAATACCTTGCAGACATGAACCCTGTAGAAGCTATGGACTTTATTAATGACAGGTTTAAGAAAACCCGTAATAATGAAGAGTTTTTATTATCTATGAACGACTGATAGTTTAAAATATAATGTATGATAAAAGCCCTAATCAGGGCTTTTACTTATTTTAGCAGACAGGTAAATAAGTTTTTAGTTATAATTTTACAGGCATTACAATGTATTATAACCTGCACACCCATAGTTTTTCAGACAGTTATGAAGTTAATGAAATAGTTAATATTTACCCTAACCAACAGGTAGATGCCGCGTTTTTCTCTACAGGTATCCACCCTTGGTATATAGATGAAAGCAGGGTTGATGAATATCTTTCTGTAATTGAGTTAAGGCTGCAACAGCACAATTGCCTTGCTCTTGGCGAGTGCGGACTTGATAAACGTATACAAACTCCTCTAAAAGTACAGGCAGCAGTTTTTGAAAAACAACTTTTATTGGCAAAAAAATATAATAAACCTGTAATTTTGCACCTGGTTGCCGCTTTTCAGGAAGTTATTGAAATTTGCAGTGCTGTTAATCCGGGTGTACCCTTAATAATTCATGGGTTTTCTAAAAACATTCAGGTTGCCAGGCAAATGACAAATAATGGCTTTTACCTTTCATTTGGTAAATACCTGCTTAAAAATCCTGAACTGTCAGCAGTTTTAGCAGATGTGCCGGATGACAGGTTTTTTCTGGAAACCGATACCGAAAATCAGCATATAGAGCTTGTGTATCAAAAAGCAGCAAAAGCTAAAAATAAAAGTATAGAAGAAATTAAAGAGATAGTAAGCAATAATTTTAAAACAGTTTTTAAAAATGGCGCAGTGGACGGAAAGAGCAGAACTTTTATTTAAAAAAGAAGGTCTTGAAAAATTAAAAAAGGCTCATGTATTGGTAGTAGGTCTTGGTGGGGTTGGCTCTTTTGCCGCTGAATTTATTGCCAGGGCAGGGGTAGGCAGTATGACAATAGTAGATGGCGATGTAGTAGATATTACAAATATAAACAGGCAGCTGCCGGCATTACACTCTACTGTAGGGCAGCCAAAAGTTGATATAATGGGCGACAGGCTTATGGATATTAACCCTGAGCTAAAGCTGACAAGGATTAAAGAGTTTCTTTCACCCGAACGTGCTTATGAACTGGTTACACATGAGTATGACTATGTGCTTGACTGTATAGACAGCATTACCCCAAAACTCAACCTAATTATATCTGCAAAGCGTAAAAAAGTAAAAATTATCAGCAATATGGGAGCAGGGGGTAAGTATGAAGCTTCTAAGGTAAAAGTGGCAGACATCAGTAAAACGGAGTATTGCCCTTTAGCAAAAACAGTTAGGAAAAGGTTGAGGAAAGAAGGAGTTTCAAAAGGTGTAAAAGTTGTTTTTTCTACAGAAGTACCCGATGAAACCAGTGTAAAAATAACTGACGGAACTAACTTTAAAAAATCTTTTTACGGAACTAATAGCTGGATGCCCGGACTATTTGGGCTTCATGCGGCTGAAACAGTAATAAAGTACCTGCTTAAAAATTAAAATTCCCTAATCAGGGAATTTTAATTTTTATTATTTACTGTACAGGAGCAGGTGTGGGGGCAGCCTGCCTTACAGGCTGAGGTTGGCTTATCCTTACCGGGGGCGGTGCAGCTATAGTATCAGCCGGGTGCCCTATAGGGGTGTAAATGTCAGTTATCCATTGTGAAGGTCTTTTACTGTCTTTTACGCCTCTTGTATAAACTTCTGTATAATTGCCTGTTGTGTTTTCTGTCAGCTCCTTTTCCCTTATGTACTGCACCGATGCTTTTCTTGCTTTAGGTAAGTGGCTATAATCGCCCCTTAGTGTTGTTTTTACAGCGGGGTAAGTAATAATGTTACCGCCTTCAAACTCACTTTCAGGAGATGTATAAATTTCATCACGTATTGGTATGCATACTTTAAAACTGGCAGAATCTTTTTGAGCCTGCATATTTTTATACATTACAAATGGTGCACCGTTAATAGTTATTTTATTATCTGACGCAAAACTGTAAAGTTTAGGTAAAATTTCGTTTATTTTCCTATTGGTTTCCGCTGTAGGTACGGTAACCGCCTGTCCTAAATAAAATACTCCCTGCCTTGAGGCTTCACCCTGCACATCTATACTATAGTCATTAACTTCATCAACAAGGAAGGTATTGATGCTGGCGAGGCTGTTTTCAAGTTCAGATTCAATTCTTTCCGATACGCCCCCGTTTATAATTGCATAGGCTTTTTCTGTAAATGTAAGCTGTCCTTTAAGGCGCAGTGTAACCTTTGTGCTTTGCAGTGTGTCTTTAAAAGCCCATGTTATATCAGAGTGCATATTATTAATTACAGCGTTCTGAATAATAGAGTCAGGAGCTACTGTATTAACTGTAGTGATTTTTATATCATTTTCTTTACTGTCCCAATTTACAAAAGCCCCTTTATCTGAAGTATTTTCAGAAAAAGTATAAACAGCAGTACTGTCACTGTTCATAATAGCAGTAACCTGCCAGTTTTTTAAATCGTTTATATAATTATATAATACCGTTTTCGGCACTTTAATGATACGCTCTTTCTGTATGTCATATTTACCATCCTGAGTAGCAATAAATACGGTAATGGCTATACCTGCAAGTAGTATGAGCAGAAAAATATATTTTACAATTTTCATATAGTGAAAATTAATTTTGGTGTAAAATTATAAATATTTCCTGCAAGATACTAAAGAAGTTTTTTAAAGCAGATGATTTAAAGTTTTAATTTAAGGCTTAACAGCATAAAAGCCCATTGAATATGGGCTTTTATGTTATTCGCAGTCAACAAAATTTTCCGGGTATGGAGAAAGGCTTACCTTATCTACTATTAAAAAAATGTCTTCTTCCTTTGTGTAAATATCTATTTCCTCGCTTAGCTGATTAGCATTTAAAACCTTTCTGTGGGTAGTTATATTATATTGTTGCAGCTTGTCGGTTACATTATAATTAAATGATATAAGCTGTGGGTAGCCGCTTTTAAACTGGATTTTCCAGTGATGCTGCTCACCGTTTTTACGTTCATATTTAAGGCGGAACTCAATTTTACTGTAGCAGCTTGTTTTTTGCCATTCTTCCCATTCAGGCAGCGATTGTGCCGATATTTGTGTAAAGGCACCCATCATCAAAAATAAAATAAATAGATTTTTCATTTTGAGTTTTTTATTGAAAATCTGACTTGTTTACATCTTTATTAAACTTTATTTCTAAAGTAGTAATATCTGTAGCAGTACCATTTACAGTTACCTTACTTTTAAATGGCTGCATTATACCGTCAACATCTCTGTAATCAGTAAAGTAAGCAACAGTTTCTGTTACTGTATCTCCCATCTGTATATAAGATTTTGTTGCTGTAGCCAGCCCCGATTTCACACTGTAAAAATATTGCATAGCCGTTTGTGATTCAGGCTCAGTAAAACTAACTACATAGCAGTCTTCGCCGTTTATCTGCGTAATACCTTCCAGTTTTGTATTATTACTTAATAGTGGCAGTGCATAATTATCATACATTGACCTCACATTACTTTTAAGAGTGGGCAGCATCTGTCCAAGGTCGGTTCTTTTACCATTTTCATCAGTCATATAAGCTGTTTTATCATTAACAACCATTTTACTTAACAATTTTCCGTTGGTAAAAGTTTCCATGTAAATATTACTGTCAGCATCTGTTTTTGTAAGTGTTTCTGTAGTAGTTACATTGCCTTGATGGTTAACAACAGCCCTGTTACGCATATAAATTGTTTTTACGGCTTTTATATTAGCTTCGCCCCCGGAGGCTGCAATATATTTATCTATAACAGACTTTGCAGTTACCCCGTTGCCTGCACTTTTATAAACAGAAGCACTAACCGGGATTGACTTAGCTGTTGGGGCATCAATAGCTTTTGCACTTGTATTTGGTGCGAAATCATTTTTTTGTAATGTTGCCGGTGTAGCTGCAAGTGCCTGTTGCTGATTATTACCTGGCAGGATTTGTGTTCTCCCCAAGTCAAAATAATTTACAATTTGCAGTCCTCGTCTGTAAGGAATATACAGCGTATCAGTATCTATACCCTGCGGGCCGTATTTTTTGATGACAAAACTGTTTTCACCCTCTTTTAAAGGCAGACGTGCATAACTTACAGATGAAGGCAGTGACTGCCAGTTTCGGGTGTCGGCTTTTTCTGTAGCCGCACCTGCAACATCGGCTCCCAGTTTAACAAGGTCGCCTGCGCCATCGCCCAGCAGGTTATCTGCCAAAAGCCCTAATCCAGCACTGGTAGCTTTTTTGGTGGCAAACCTTAAAACAAGATCTATGGTTTCCCTAAGCATCCTGTCTTTAAGACATTGTTTGGCAATGGGGTAAAAGTCCTGTACCAGTTCAAAAGGCTGTTCTGCACCATTAACAGTTATGGTTGCCCGGCTGTAATAATTTTCCCTTTTTCTGTATTTGGGTATCGCTATAGCGTTAACATTACCAATATTGGCACCGGGGGGTATAGGTATCATTATCTGCTCTAACTGCCCCTCATCATAATATGAGCCATAAAAAAAGCCACTGCCTCCAGATGCTGTTATAACAATTTGGTCTTTAGCGGGTCCAAGCCCGTTTTCCCAAAACACAATAGCCTCTCCTGTAGGCTCCGGTACATTGTTTTGCGTGTTTGCAGCAACAGAACCTTTTTTTCCTTTTTGTGAAACCGTTTCGGCAGGCACATTAAACTGTTTTCTGTAAGCTTCATATTCCTGCGTAAACCCCATTTTTTTAGAGGTACGCAGTAAATCTTCTTTAAGCTGTGCTGGCATTGCTACACCAAAATAGGCGCCATCATTTTTGGTATATATTATTTCTGCATTTCTGTATGCAATAAAGGCATTATTTATATCGCCAACAGACTCATATATAATTCCCTGTATTATTTGAGAAAAAGCATCTTCGCTGTACTTGTTTTTATTTTCAGCATAGTTTTCATTTATCTCATACAGTTTAATATTTATCCTCTTGGCTTCTACAAGAGCCTCATCAGCCATACCCATGTGAAAAAAGTTAAGAGCCTTATAATAATGAATGGTAACTTTTTCAAAATCTTCACCTTTATAAGGCTCAGCCATAGGGTTAGTAAACTTGGCAGCCACCGCCTGCCCGGCATTAGTTTTTATTTTATCATCAATAAGTATATAGGCTTCTTCAAAATAGGCATTGCTTTTTTCATAGTTGCCTAAAAGATGTTCTATTTTACCTTTTTCTAAAAGGTACAGCAGCCTGTTACGTGTTTTTAATAAAAACTTATTTTGGTCTATCCTGGTAATTGCCTGACTGAAATCTCCGGTATAAAGTTCGCTCTCTATATCTGAAGTTTTAGAATTATAGGTAGAGCATGACTGAAGTGCAATCAATAACAATATTGGTAATGATTTAAAAATAGCTGCAATAGTGTTTTTGTTTGCTTTCATGGGGTAGGTGGTTTAAAAAATTATTTCTTTTTATTACCCAGGTATTTTTTTATCTTTTTATCGCCTATCCATACTTTATCATTTGTCTGGATATTGGTAAGTTCAAGATTTACCTGATAAAATATAGTTTTTTCTTTAGCGTGCTGGTCTACTATAGAGTTAATAGTTCCCTGAAGCATAAAATCTGCACCGTTTTCAAGACCAAACCTTTTCATGGTAGATTGTGATGCGTTATTTTGCTGATCTGCCCTTTCTGCACGTATCTCTTCACGCATGTTACCTGCCTGAACCAGTTTCATCCTGCCTGAATTGATAATTGCTTTTTCTATATCTTTAGAAAAAGTTTCTGTTGGGATGTGCTCATGAGATTTATTGGTAATCATCCCTACAATTATTACGGGCTTTTTACCTGTATTTTCAGCAGCATAAGTGCTGTACCATGCATGCTCCATAAGTTCTGCCGTAATTTCTTCGGCTGTAAGCCTCGAATCTGTTTCGTTCCATCTTCCGCTAAGGTCAGTAACACTGTCTTCGCTCATGCGTTGAACATTTGGTGTAGAGCAATTGGTTAATGATGCTCCTACTACTAATGCCAGGATAAATTTAAAATAAGTCGTTTTCATATTATGTTTTATTGAATTAATACGTCAAATGTATTAATTTTTTTAACTTTAAATTTAGTGTAAGTGATATTACAAATTTAAAAATGCCCGTTGTCAAAAAAAATACCCAATAAAGGGTATTTTAGAAACAAAAAACTAACTAATTAAACATTTGCATACACTGATTAACCTATTGATTGTGTGTCCATACCTCAGAGCGTCCCGATGACAAAGTACCTGTGCGGGTTGCTATTACCTCTCCGTTTTTTATTACCCTTAATGTGTAGTTTGAAGATGCGCCAGAACTGCCGCAACTGCCAAAATA
>JBQGDD010000279.1:0-1511 GCA_052038845.1 Dyadobacter sp.
ACTTTTCTTCAAATTCTTCTACGGGCAAATTGTGCTTATCGGCATAATCTTTAAGTATCTCTTTAAAATGCCCTGGCTCCGTCTCGGGCGGAATGCCAAAGCCCTCAGCCCGGTAGCGGTTAAGTCCGGTTTCGGTAAGGCGTTTTCCTTCCTGCATCCACACCGTTTCATATTCATATATAGCGGTAGATAATGATTCGGCAAGCCACTGCTTGTCTTTTTTAATCATAGCCTTATACACCATCCTTATATAAGAGGAGAGGAAGGGGGGCTGGGTACGGGTAAGGTAATAGGAGCGGTTTGCATTAAGTATCTTGCCATAGTGGCGCACCTGGTAGCAAAAGTTGTCTGCCATGCCCTTGGCTAAATCAAACCTGTGGTCCTGCAATAACCCGATGCCTTCAAAGTAGCTGTCCCAGCCATACATCTCGTTAAAGCGTCCGCCGGGCACTACAAAAGGTACTCCTTTACCATTTTCTACTTTAAGCGCAAGTATGCCGGGTTCGTTATTTATAGAGTGTACATATTCGGGCGTAATATCTTTGGGGAGTATAACCACATCAAGTTTTGGCATCCTTTTTTGCAGTGCCTGAAAGTAAGCAATACCTACAGCGTCATTAAAAGGAACATATATGCGTTGCACGGAGTCGTGCATTTTTTCATCATCCAGTATGCGGTTAATACCGTCTTCATCTATAGTACGTGTAAGGTCGTCCCAAAACTGAGTACGGATGCGGCGCGAAATACGTTCGGCAGGCGGCTCCTGTATCTGGCGCAGGGTAATTAAAAGGTTCTCCCTGTTGTTTTCCTTTGCAATGGCAAGTTCCTGTAAAAGGTTAGAAAGGTAGTAAGTGTTCCTTAGTATAACCGTATCCCCTTTAGTGGTTACCATAAAGTAATCCCGGTTAGGAGCGTCATCTTTTGTGATTTTTTTATCACCGTCAGTATCAAAACCTGCCAGCAGGTCGTCCATTGTTTTAGTAACAGGTAAATCGAATACCGTTTGACTTTCAATAAATTTAGTGCTGCAATTCATACATAATAATATTGTAGAGAAGAATAGTATAGTAATATACCTCCTCCTGATAATAGTTTTTGATGATTTTTTCAAGTTTATCATATTGAAAAGGCTTAAAAGTAATAAATTTCTGTAATAATAGAAATCCGAGCATACCGCTTAACACAATATTATTATGCTTTTAAGGAATGTTGAATTATTAAATATAATAATTGCCGACTAATCAATAGAACGCTATAATACGAGCCTTAAATTAAAAACTTACTATTTCCCCAAAAAACTTCCCCCTCCAACTCGTGTCATTTCAATAGGTTAATAAAAAGTTAAGAAAAAGAATAAAAAAAGATGTGATAAAATTTGGAAAGTTGGAAAAGGATACTACTTTTGCACCCGCATTAGCAAACAAGTTCATCGACATACAGACAAGCAATAAGCCCTTTTAAGGAAAGACAGCAAAGCCGATAACGCCATGCAGCCTTCCAAAAAGAAAGCA
>JBQGDD010000280.1:0-5278 GCA_052038845.1 Dyadobacter sp.
GTAGAAAGGGTATTGTAATGTGGCTTATCATCCTGCACTTCTGCCAGTACTTCTTTTACAAAAGCTTTTTCCAGCTTCCATAAAATGTGCATTACTTCTTCCTCTTTATTAGTTAACTTTTGCATAGCTCTGAAATATATATTTCAAAAGTAAAACTAATTTTTTAGTTGCACAACTATTTTTATAGTTAATAAACTAAAATTTTCGTTAGAATAGATTTTAAGTATTTTCATTGCTTAAAATACGTTGTAAATAAATGAGGCTTAACACAGCAAGCATACCTATGCTTCCCATTATTAACCAGTTGGTATTAAAGCCTGCAAAAGAAATAGTTTCCATACCAACAGGCGAACTTATGATATGGGCAAGGCTGAATGTCATCGTATATAAAGCCATATACCTGCCTTCATGACCACGTGGAGCCCTACTCATGGCAAAAGAGTTAGAGAAGGGAAAGCAAAACATTTCACCAAATGTTAGAAGTAGAATTCCCATTATTAATATACCAATACTTATGTTTATAAGTAGTACATAAAAACTTAACGCCATTAATAGTGCGCCCCAAAATATAATTTTAATTTTAGAGGTATGATTTCTTTCAAAATAACCAACTATAGGCATTTCCAGAAAAAATATAAGCAAGCCGTTTAAGGACATTAACAACCCTGTGTGAAACTCGGTTAAATTATATACTTCTTTATGGTACAGCGGCTGTGTTGTAAATAGCTGAAAGAATATTAGTGCTGTGGCAAAGCTGCTGAATAGAAATATCCAAAATGCCTTATCTTTAAATACTGAAGTAACTTTTAAACTATCAACAGCATCTGTATCATTAATTAGGGCTTTCTTTTTTTCTTTTACCAGGAGGCTGAAAATTAGTATCGAAGTAATACAGCTTGTACCATCTATCCAGAATAACCCCTGATAACCTATACCTATAATTATAAGACCGCCAAGAGCAGGCCCTGCCGCAAAGCCAAGATTAACAGCAAGCCTTACCAGGGTTAGGGCGCGTGTCCTGTTCTCAGGTTTTGCATAAACGCCTAATGATACAAACATTGCCGGGCGAAACATATCGGCTATGGCCATAATGCTGAACATGGCAATACACAAGCCATAAAAGGTAGTAATGTACTGAATAACAAAAAATAGCAGTCCGCTTGTAAACAGACTGAAAACCATTATTTTATAAAACCCTACCTTATCCGATAGTTTACCTCCTAACCATGAGCCAACTAGAGAGCCTAAACCAAAACAAACCATAACAATACCAACCTCCCGGTAGGTAAAAGATAAATCTTCCCTTAAGTATTTAGAAAGAAAGGGTAATACCATTGTACCCGCACGGTTAATAAAAGTTATAAGTGTAAGTATCCAAATTTCGCGGGAAAATCCCCTGAAATTATTGATATAGCGGGTAAAAGCCTGTCGGAACATTGTACAGATATATTGAACTGCAAAGATACTGTTTTGCCTCCTGTAATTAATCTGAAAAATTGGTAGTTAATTGTTATTTTTGCATTAAACAGCACATTATGAAAAAAGTATTTTTATTAGCAGTGTTATTGCAGTTTACCTTTACTATAAACGCGCAGGAGTGCAGTACTGATAATGCCGTAGCATTTCAAAAAAAGATAAACAGTGAGTATGCAAATCCCAAAGAATCTCCTTTAACCAAGGCTGACCTTAAAAAGTTTAAATCGCTTGATTTTTACCCTATAGATATTGATTTTTGTGTTACGGCTGATTTTGTGCGTACCCCAAACGAAAAACCGTTTGCTATGCCTACCACTACCAGCAGGATGCCTATGTATGTTAAGTATGGCGAATTGCACTTTACCTTAAAAGGAAAAAAATGCAAACTTGATGTTTTTCAGGATATAACGCTGTCGAAGATTTCAGAATATAAAGACCATTTATTCCTGCCTTTTACTGACCTGACATCGGGTGACGGAAGTTATGGCGGCGGGCGCTATATAGACCTTACCATACCCAAGGGGAAAACTATAATTGTAGATTTTAATACAGCTTATAATCCGTACTGTGTTTACAATCATACCTATTCCTGCCCCATACCACCGGAACAAAACGACTTACCTATAGCAATTAAAGCCGGAGTAAAAGATTATAAGAAAAATTCAAAATAATAACCTCCCCGATTAAAGGGGAGGTTATCGTGTTTGTTACGCCAAAGCGAAAGCTTCGTGCTCAGTTTTTATTTCCTGTTTAGCCAATACTCCTATTAATATAATAGAAAGGTTTATGCCTTTCGCAGAATAAATTTCTTTAATACTTTGCAGGTTTATATTTCCCGTGATGTAGCCTGATTCATTATTAGCATACGATTCTTCCACAGTTTCAAAATAGGCTTTTACAGCTTCTGAATCTTCTTTTTTATGGCGTACCAATACTTTCAGCACCACATCGTCTGACAGCACTAAATCTTCCTTTTGATATATTTTTTTGTATTCATATTTATAATCATATCCCAGTGCTGAAATATCAGACAGCACCGCCGAAGCAGTAGGGTAAGCTCCTGCACCACGCCCTACAAAAAAGTGAGTATCAGCAAAACTGGTCTTGGTAATAATACCGTTAAAAACATCATCTACAGTATAAAGGCGGTCTTCATTGTTCACAAATTTAGGCAGTACAAATGCAGATAATGTTCCGTCTTTACCTTTAAATGCCTGTGCTACCAGTTTTATTTTTAGCCCTTTTTCACGGGCATATTTTAGCTCCAGTTCACCTATATTATCTATGCCTATGTTAAAAATATCTGCCGGATTTGCAATATATCCAAAGGAATGTGCCAACAGGATGAGCAGTTTATACTTGGCATCAAAACCTCCCGTATCCAGTATGGGGTTACTTTCGGCAAACCCTTTTTCCTGCGCCTGCTTTAAAGCGTCATGGTAACTTAGGTTTTCTATAAAAGTTTTGGTTAGTATATAGTTAGTAGAACCATTTATAATACCCTCTATAGAATCGAGCATATCATTATCATAGTATTCTTCCAGATTGCGTATTATTGGCATACTGGCACAACAGGCAGCCTCATACAGTAAGGGGGCATTATATTGTTTTTGCAGTTCTAATAGTTCTGTAAAATGTTCGGCTACCATTTTTTTATTAGCGGTAACAACTGCCTTTCCTTTTTTAAGTGCAGCACAAACAATTTCATAAGCAGCATCGGCATCATCTATAAGTTCTACCACAACATTTATTTCATCATCATTAAGAATATCATTTTTATCATACGTAAAATTCCACGTTCCTATTTCACGCTCTTTGTTTTTATTTTTTACGCAGATGTTTTTAATGTTCGCTTTTAACCCGGGTGTTTTTTGCAGTACCTCATACAAACCAAAGCCTACGCACCCAAAACCAAATAACCCTATGTTTAATTTTTTTCCAGACATGATATTAGATTAAGCGGTTAGTGTATTGACTTCTGTATTTTGCTTTACCGCTATTGCAATAGCCTGTTTAATATCGGCTATCAAATCATCTGCATCTTCAAGCCCGACAGATAAGCGTATTAGGCTGTCAGTAACACCTGCACTGTATCGTTTTTCTGCGGGAATAGATTTGTGCGTCATCTCACAAGGCAGGCAGCACAGGCTTTTAACACCACCCAGGCTTTCAGCCAGTTTAAACAGTTTTGTGTTTTTTACAATTTGTATAGCCAGTTCCTTATCATCAATCACAAGGTCAAAAGCTACTACACCGCCAAAATATTTTTGCTGGGCTTTTGCTATTTCGTGGTTGTAGTGTGACGGCAGCCCCGGGTAATACACATTTTTAACCAGTTTTTCTTCGAGTAAATATTCTGCTATTTTCTGTGCGTTTTCAGTATGTTGTTTTATGCGTAATGACAGTGTTTCGATACCGCGAATTACCAGCCAGCTATCAAACGGGTCTAAAATTGCTCCCGATGCATTTTGTATAAATTTAATTTTATCGCCCAGTTCCTGCGTGGCAGTCACTACAAGCCCTGCAATAAGGTCGCTGTGGCCTGACATGTATTTGGTGGCACTATGAATTACAATATCTGCTCCTAGATCTATAGGTTTTTGAGAAGCAGGAGAGGCAAAAGTATTATCTACACAAAGTAATATATTTTTTGCCTTTGCAGTTGCAGCTATAGCTCTTATGTCGGCTATTTTAAGGGTAGGGTTAGTGGGCGATTCTATCCATATCAGCTTTGTTTTGTCAGTAACAGCGTCAGCAACATTTTCTGCATTGGTAGCATCAACATACTTAATTTTAATTCCAAACTTTTGGTAAATATGGGTAAACAACCTGAATGCCCCGCCATAAATGTCATCTACTGCAATAATTTCATCGCCATATTCCAGCAGTTTCACTACTGCATCTATTGCAGCAAGCCCGCTGGCAAATGCATAACCGTTAGTGCCGTTTTCAAGTTTTGCAATGCAGTCTTCCAGTACTTTTCGGGTAGGGTTATTGCTTCGGGAATAGTCAAAACCTTTGTGTTCGCCGGGTGCATCCTGAACAAAAGTTGACGTCTGGTAAATTGGCACAGATATACTGCCTGTTAATTCATCTACGGGAATGCTGTGTAAAATTTGGGTCTGCTCTTTCATTTTGATAAGATTTTAAATGTTTAAATTATTTTTTTAGCCTTGTAAAAAAATATTCAAAACCAGATATCGGAAAGGGCATAAAATAAAAAATGCTCTCCCGATAAGTCAGAAGAGCATATAATATGTTGAGGTATTATCTACTGTTTTCTAAGCTTATCTTTCCCATGCATAGTATGCAAAGGGTTGAATGTGGCACCTTATTCTGCGAACAGGTTGCCAAGACGTCATAGGGTCAATTCCCTCGGTCTTTCTGGATAAGAATAATCTTTTAAAGAACTTGCAGCAAAGTTATGACAGAAATAAATTAAAATCCAAATTTATTTATAGAATAATTTTAATGTATTGTTTGTTAGTTGTTTGTGTGTTGATTTTTAAATGTAAACCTGAGATAATGTAATAAATATGATAGCTAAAATTGCCATTAAAATTCCAGCATAATTTAGTTTCGACATATTTTCTTTAAAAACAGTTACACCTATAAAACTGCCCAAAACAATTACCCCTATATTCATAATTGCAAAAACGGTAGAGGGATTATCTGAATAAACTTTGTGTGCCGAAAGGTAAAAAAGAATATTACCGAAGTTAAAAATACCAACCAATGCACCAAAAGCAACATTAATTACACCAAGCCTGTTTTTTTTAATAATAATGCTGTAAACTGCATA
>JBQGDD010000281.1:0-1783 GCA_052038845.1 Dyadobacter sp.
AGTTCATGATATTTTTTTGCATCTGGTATTTTTCTATTTTTCAGCTGTTTTTAAAGTATTTGATTTTCTTTTTTCATAATAACATATATGCTGTCTTTGTCAATTTTTTGTAAATGACACATTTCCTCTGCAATACAGGGCTCCTCATTTTTGTCACCACACGAAAACAATAAAAATGATACTAGTAAAATGCTAGTATAAAGTAGGTATCTCATTATGCAAATATAAAAACCCCTATATGAACTTCATGTAGGGGTTTTAATTATTATAGGATAAACTATTAAAGTTTATTCTCTTCCTGTGTTTGTTTTTTAGATGTTGCAGGCTGGTCATCTTTAGCGGCATTTTTAAATTCTTTAATGCCCGATCCTAATCCTTTCATAAGCTCAGGTATTTTTTTACCTCCAAAAAGAAGTAAAACCACAGCAATTATCAGTATCCATTCCGTTAGGCCAAATTTTCCCATGACAAAAAGTTTAAATTCTAAAAGGCAAAGGTAACTATAAAATGTATCTCAACAAGTATTTACAAGAAATATTTGCTTTTAGTCTGCGTTAAAATAAACATTTAACAGGGTAAATGTCGTGCACAATGTTTTATGGGGAAGGATGGCGGTTTACATTTCAGGGATTGTTATATTTGTCAATTAAAGTAGTGGTATGTCGGCAAAAAGGCTAAAAAGGCAGATACTTAAAAAGAAACTGTTTACCAAGAACCGCCTGGTGATTCTTAACGAAGAAACCTTTGACGAGATTTTCTCGCTCAAGCTTAACCTTATGAATGTGTTCGTAGGGCTTACAACCGTAAGCATTGTAATGATTGCGCTTACCACCTATATAATTGCTTTTACTCCACTCAGGGAGTATATTCCCGGTTACGCATCTACACAGCTTAAGAGGCAGGCTACCCGGAATGCCCTTAAAACAGACTCGCTTCAAAAAATCATAAACGAAAACAGCGTATATCTTGCGTCAATAAAAAAAGTGCTTTCGGGCGATATTGAACATACTAAGCTGAGCCGCGATTCTATAAAACCGGGCGAGCAGCCGGATGATGCCAATATAGACCTGAAACCTACAAAAGCCGAAATGAAGCTTAGGGAGCAGGTGGCACTTGAAGACAAGTATAATGTATTTGAAAAAGCGCAGCCAAAGGTTAACCTGGTGCTTTTTGCTCCTGTGAAAGGACATATCACTGAGCAATACAATACAAAGAACAGGCATTATGCGGTTGATATTGCTTTGGCTAAAGATACACCTATAAAGTCGGTAGCCGGAGGTACAGTTATTTTTGCCGACTGGACGCCAACTAACGGCAATGTAATTATTGTAAGGCATAACGACGGAATTATATCAGTCTATAAACATGCAGCATCACTAACCAAAGACCAGGGTGACGTAGTACGTTCGGGCGAGGTTGTGGCACTGGCAGGATCTACAGGTACACAGTCAACCGGGGTGCACCTGCATTTTGAGCTCTGGAAAGACGGTTACCCTATAGACCCAACACAATTTATAGATTTTGAATAACGATTTTCACGCATATACAGATAACGTAGCTATAATAGTTGGGCTTATATACCTGGCTGCTGCCGGTATAATGTATAAATGGCCGGCTAAAAAAATAAACGGGTTATATGGCTATCGTACCGAATCATCTATGAAATCGCAGGAACGATGGGACTTTGCACAGCATTATGCAACAAGGCAAATGGCAAGGGGAGGACTTGCAGTATTCATTGCAGGAATAATAATGGCTAACCTGCCTATATCCATTTTAGCAG
>JBQGDD010000282.1:0-4165 GCA_052038845.1 Dyadobacter sp.
CACGGCCCTATGGCAATGCAGATGATTGATGAGCTTTGCGGTACAGACAGCCAAAAATGGAAAGAAGTTGAGCAGGTTTCTATCGAAGCGTTAAACAAAAGAATAGGGTTATGGAATGCTATTGAAGAAAATATACTTCATCATGACCTTGCATCGATATAATATACAAAAAGTTACATCTTATTTTAATATATTTGGCCCTGATTATATCAGGGCTTTGTTATTTATATATGTTTTGTAACATCTAAAGCCCACATGTGTCTAACCTTAAATCATTAAACATAACGCTAATGAGAACATCCATTACCAAAAATTTTTTATTAACAGTAGCAGGTATTTTTACTATAGGGGCTACTGCCCAGGTTCCTGTAAAAACTGCTAAAAAATTTGGAAAACAACTTTCGTCAAAATTTGTAAAATGTGGCAGTACAGAATATGAGGAAATGCTGCAGAAAAGATATCCGGCAAGAGCAAATAACGAAAAATTCGAACAGTGGCTTGCGCCAAAAGTTGCTGCTGCAAAAGCGCAAAGGTTAGCTGCTTCTACGCAGGGTACAAACCAGGTTGTTACGATACCAGTTGTAGTACACATTGTGCATAATGGCAGTGCACTGGGTACAAACGAAAATATAGCCGATGCACAGGTTCACTCTCAAATAGAAGTCCTTAATCAGGATTTTAGGAGAATGATGGGAACCCCTGGTTTTAATAATAATCCTGTAGGTGCCGATACAGAAATACAGTTTTGTCTTGCCCAGCGTGATCCTAATGGTATCATTACAGATGGAATTATACGGTATAACATGGGTACAGGCAGTGGATGGGATATGGAAGAGGTAGATGCAAACCTTAAGCCCCAAACACAGTGGGATCCTGAACAGTATTTAAATATTTGGGTAGTAGATAATATACATATATCTTTTATTGGTGTATTAGCAGGTTATGCTCAATTTCCTACTGATTCAGGATTACCAGGGTTAGATTTACCGGGGCTTGCTACCGGTGCAAATACTGATGGTGTTGTAGTGGGTCATCTTTACTTCGGTTCAAGAGACATATATCCTGAAGGTACATATGATGATTCTAATGGTTCTGATAAGGGGAGGACTACAACCCATGAAGTAGGGCATTTTTTTGGCTTAAGGCATATTTGGGGTGATAGTAACAGTTGTAATGTAGATGATTTTTGTGAAGATACTCCGGTAACTTCAGGTCCGAATCAGGCATGTCCGGTAGGTATTGACTCTTGTCCTAACCAGCCTGGTGTGGATATGATAGAAAACTATATGGATTACACTTTTGATAGCTGTATGAATATTTTTACACAAAATCAAAAAGACAGGATGATAGCAGTTTTAGCTAATTCACCAAGAAGAGCTTCACTTGTAACTTCACAGGGCTGTGTACCCGGGCAGGTGTTTGATCTTGATGGCGCTCTATATATAAACAGCCTTGATGCCGGTTGTACAGATGTGCTTACTCCTATAGTAACATTAAAAAATACAGGAAATAATACTATTACATCAGCTACTGTAGTATATGATATTAATGGACAGGAACCTGAAACCTTTGAGTGGGAAGGAAGTCTTGCTAATGGTGAGCAAACAGATATTACACTTACTACTTATAATATGACATCTGGTAATTATGTATTTAATGCATCTATTGAGAATGTTAATGGAATGGAAGATGATTATGCTGAAAACAATACAGTTAATGGAACTTTTAAAATTGTTGGTAATTTTAATACTTCTCAAATTGTAGTTAGTATTATGACTGATGATTACGGAGATGAAACTGTATGGTTATTATATAATAGTGAAAATATTCCGGTTGCCAGCAACCTTAACCTTCAAAATCCTATTAATTCGACTTTCTATTCCAGCAATCAACTATATCAGCATGTAATTGATGTTGAGGATAATGAGTGCTATACTTTTACTATAATTGATCTTGAGGGTGATGGTATGTGCTGTGAATATGGAGAGGGTTACTATACAATAACTACAGCCGAAGGTTATATAGTAGCTGAAGGCGGAGAATTTGCACAAACAGAAAATACTACTTTTGGTATCAATACGTTTTTAAGTATAGCAGAAATTGCAAACCCGCTTAACGATGTTATATTATATCCTAACCCTTCAAGCAGCGTTGTTAATATTTCAATTCAGGACGCTATGGCACTCCCAGAAAACTATACGGTTTATAATAACCTTGGGCAGGTAATTAATAAGGGTAAAATTAATTCAAATAATTTTGGTATAGATATCTCTGGATATTCAAAAGGAATTTACTTTATAAAAATTGATAAAGGCGAATTTTCTAAAACATTGAGGTTTATAAAGAACTAATTTATTAGTTAATTAAGATAAAATGCCGGTAATAATGCCGGCATTTTTTATTTTAAAAGATAGTAAATTGTAATGTTTGTAAAATAATAAGACGCAGATACCATTAAACTGCAAAATATTTAACAAAATAATTTTAACTTTAATTATTTTATATTTAGTCTGATTTTAAATATATTGCACCTCTTAACAAAATTTTATTAATCATAAAGATGAAAAATTATAAAAATAAATTTACTTTATTTTGTTTAGCGCTATTTTCTCTTGTATCAGTATTCAGTTTTGCCCAAAATCAGCCAAAGGCTTTTGGTAGAACAGTACAGGATGTAAACCCAGAAAACGGCTTAATTAGATGTGTAAGTACTGAGTATGAAGAATACCTTCAGAATCAGTATCCTGAAAGAAAGACATCAGAGCAATTTGAACAATGGATTGCTCCAAAAATTGAAGCTGTAAAAGCACAGCGTATGGCAGCACCCGAAGGTACTGCAGCAGTTATAACTATTCCGGTAGTAGTGCATGTTATACATAATGGTGATGCGTTGGGCAGCAATGAAAATATTGCTGATGCACAGGTTTTGTCTCAGATTACGGTTTTAAATCAGGATTTTAGAAGAATGGCAGGTACTCCAGGGGCTAACAGTAATCCTGTAGGTGCTGATGTTGAAATTGAATTCTGTCTTGCAAAAGTTGATCCGAATGGAAATCCTACTAACGGAATTAACAGGGTTAATTTAGGACAGGCAAGCTGGAATAACGAAAGTTCAATTGAGTGGACAATGAAGGCTTCTACACAGTGGGACCCCAGCCTCTATTTTAATATTTGGGTTTGTAATTTTGGAGGTTCAATGTCCCAGATTTTAGGATATGCACAGTTTCCTGACTCATCTGGGTTACCAGGACTGAATTCAAATATGGGTAACAGTGTAACTGATGGTGTAGTTATTGGTTATCAGTATTTTGGCTCATCAGCAATTTATCCACAGGGTAATTATGCTCCCCCTTACAACAGAGGACGAACTACTACTCACGAAGTTGGACATGCTTTGGGTCTAATACACATATGGGGGGATGGAAGTCCTTCTAATGGATGTAGTGTTGACGATTATTGTGCTGATACACCGAATGCTCTGCAACCAAACTATGGTTGTTCTTTTAACTTTAGCTGCCAAAGTGTAGATATGATAGAAAATTACATGGATTATTCTAATGATGCCTGTATGAACATTTTTACACAAAATCAAAAAGCAAGGATGATTGCTGTAATGCAAAACTCACCGAGAAGGGCTTCACTTGTTACATCAAATGTATGTCAGTTAGATGGTCTAAATAATGAAGATTTTGAGTTACTTAATGGTATAAACATTTATCCTAACCCTGCTCAAAATGTACTTAATATAGCTGTTAAAAATGGAGAGTTACCTGATGATTATGTAATATACAATAGCCTTGGGCAGGTAATGGTAAGCACAAATGTTAACTCTGATGCGCAATTGCAGGTTAATACATCAACATATAGTAACGGTATTTATTTTATAAGGATTAATAAAGGTTCACAAACCAAAACTGTGAAGTTTATCAAGAATTAATGTGCTTGTTTTAATTTACTAAAAAGGAGGATTCTATATGAACCTCCTTTTTTGTTACCGTATTACATCAGTTTTTTTGACTTTTATAATTTAATGTATTAATACCATCACATGAAGGCTAAAATAGGAGATTATACTATAGATTTATCACAACCATCGGATATTTCACTACCATTATCTGCAAATGATGATAATCCTATTGCATGGTACATTGAAAAACCTGAAATT
>JBQGDD010000283.1:0-7548 GCA_052038845.1 Dyadobacter sp.
TACAGGCAGGGGAGATTATCTGCCGCCGGCACCCTATGCTATAGTAAAGCAGGTAAACGGCAGGGGCATGTATTCTTTCTGTATGTGTCCAGGTGGGGTTATTGCGCCCTGTGCCACAAGCCCCGGTGAGGTGGTAACTAATGGATGGAGTCCTTCTAAACGCGATCAGGAAACAGCTAATTCGGGTATTGTGGTAGAATTAAAGTTAGAAGATTTTAAGCCTTTTGCTAAATTTGGCGCATTGGCAGGAATGGAGTTTCAAAAAAGCATAGAACAACAGGCATGGCAACTTGCAGGCAAAACCCAGCGCGTTCCTGCACAGCGTATGGTAGATTTTACGCAAAGTAAAGTATCTGCAGATATTCCTAAAACATCTTATGTGCCCGGTACTACATCTGTAGAATTAGGACAGGTTTTTCCCGGATTCATTACACAGACGCTTCGTGAGGGTTTCAGGGAATTCGGAAAATCTATGCGTGGATACTTAACTAATGAGGCAATACTGCACGCACCCGAATCGAGAACGTCATCGCCTGTACGCATACCGAGAGACCCGCAAACGTTGGAACATTTACAGATAAAAGGCTTATATCCGTGCGGAGAAGGCGCAGGGTATGCAGGCGGAATTATCTCTGCTGCTATAGACGGAGAAAAATGCGCTCTTAAATGTAAAGAAGCTATATCAGGTTAATTCTGATTAGCTTCTTCATCTTTAATATTCTCAACAGATACACCACCGCTGGTTATAGTAACTTTGCCGCTATCCGTTTCTGTAGTTTCTTCTACAGCGGTTACTTTCCTTACTTTAGGACCTATAGTGTCGGTTTTTGTTACTTCCTCAGTAGTTTTTTTAACTGTGCCTTCTTCCTTATTATTACAGGCACTTAATGTAATAAATGCTGTAAGGCAGGTTATAATTGTGAATGATTTCATGGTTAACTATTTTAAATAATTTTTCTAAAATAGCACTTTTTATCCCTACACATATTTAAAATAAACTTAAATTTTACTACCGGCTATAATGTAGCTTTCAAAATTTTTGAACGATAATTAACACACGTTCAAATGCTTATTGTTTAGTTAATAGGTAAATTTGTGTAAACTAAAAATTAATAGCTATGGCAGTTAAAAAGATAAAACCATTGGATAAAACACAAATAATAAGTAATTATTCTGACTATTGCCTTATGCATGGAAAAAGACCGGCATCGGTATATAAGTTTGCAAAAGAAAATGGCTTTGAAGAAGCTGATTTTTATAAATTCTTCACATCGTTCTATATGCTGGAGCATCATTATTTTACAGAGATGTTTCATTATACGCTTGAAATGCTACAGCAGTCGCCGGCTTACCCTGCCTATGACGGACCACAGAAGCTATCAGCCTTTTACTTCACTTTTTTTGAGCTCGCTACCGCTAACAGGAGTTTTATTACTTACATGATGGAAGAGGGTAACTCAGGGTTGCGAAACCTTTTAAAATTAAAAGAGCTGCGCAGGGAGTTTACAAAATATGCCGAGGCAGTACTTGAAAAGCCTTTTACTACAGAACATAAAAGAGCTGATAAATTTCAGGGAGATGCACTAACGGAGGCTGCCTGGATGCAGTTTTTATCTGTATTTAAATTTTGGCTTAAAGATACCTCTCCCGGTTTTGAGAAAACAGATATATTTATAGAAAAGTCGGTAAAAGCATCGTCAGATTTGGTGTATAATACACCGTTGCAAAGTCTCTTTGACCTTGGAAAATTTCTTTGGAAAGAAAAATTTACCGCTTAATGTATGAAAAGATTAGATTCAATTCCGGTAAGTAAAATAGACCGGGTAAGCAAGCTGGTTACCACGGGCGTAAAAATTGGGGGCAACTACCTTAAATATTACGGGCAGAAAATGGTAAATCCTGAAACTACCAAGGACGGACTGCACGAAAATAATGCTACAGATATTTATGACGGACTCAAGGAGCTGAAAGGCAGTGCGCTTAAAGTAGCGCAGATGCTTAGTATGGAAAAAAACCTGTTGCCACAAAGCTATGTAGAGAAGTTCTCGCTGAGCCAGTTTTCTGTACCGCCACTTTCAGGGCCACTGGTAATCAAGACATTTAAAAAATATTTTGGTGTAGAGCCGCACGTGCTGTTTGATGAATTTAGTGCCGATAGTGTAAATGCGGCAAGCATAGGGCAGGTGCATAAAGCTAAAAAGGGTAGTAAAGAGCTTGCGGTTAAAATACAGTATCCCGGTGTGAGGGACAGTATAGGTACCGACATTGCTATGGTAAAACCTATTGCGCTGCGCATGTTTAACTTAAAGGGAACATCTGACGAGTACTTTCAGGAAGTTGAAGACAAACTTATGGAAGAAACAGATTATACTCTGGAGTTAGAACAAAGCGAATCAGTAAGACTGGATTGCGCTAAGCTGGAGAACCTGCGCTTCCCTAAGTATTACCCTGAACTTTCGTGCGAAAAGATTATTACAATGGACTGGATGAAGGGTATTCACCTTTCTGAATGGTGCAAACAGGAGCACAGCCAGGAAGACCGTGACAAAGTAGGGCAGGCGCTGTATGATTTTTATATGTACCAGATACATGGGCTTAAAAAATTTCATGCCGACCCACATCCCGGTAATTTCCTTGTAGATGATGAAGCAAACCTTATCGCTATAGATTTTGGCTGTATGAAACAGCTTCCGCAGGAGTTTTACACGCCTTATTTTGAACTTATACAGCCTGAAACACTTGATAATGAAAAGGTTTTTGTACAAAAGCTCACACAGCTTGATGTACTTAAAGCTGATGATAAACCCGAAGAGGCAATATACTTTAAAGAACTCTTCCATGAACTGCTTTCGGTATTTGTAGAGCCTTACCGTCATCAAAATTTTGACTTTTCGCAGGAGCATTTCAGCAATGCTATTGCAGGACTGAGCGAGCGTTTTGCCAATGATAAAAATATCAGGAAAATGAATACCAACAGGGGGTCAAAACACTTTATCTATGTAAACCGTACTTTCTTTGGGCTGTACAGTCTTTTATTTGACCTTAAAGCACGCATAAAAATATATGATTTTGAAAAGTATCTCAGGTAAGGGTAATAAATCATATCTTCCTTCTAAAGTATGCCCAGTATGCAGCCGCGAATTTACGTGGCGTAAAAAATGGGCAAAAAACTGGGAAGCAGTAAAATACTGTAGCAGTGCCTGCCGTAATAAATAATCAAGACCCGCACTGTGCGGGTTTTTGTTTTTATTTTAATCAGTATATATAACAAATGCAAGCAAAAAGTTAAACCGCTTTACTTACTCAAAGATTTTCTTACTTTTGAAAGTTATTAAGATACTATGGCAGAAGAAAAAGTAATACTGGTAAATGAGAATGACGAGCAGATAGGTTTAATGCCAAAAATGGAAGCCCATGAAAAGGCTTTGCTTCACAGGGCATTTTCAGTATTTATTTTAAATGACAAAAATGAAATAATGCTGCAGCAGCGTGCCGCCAAAAAATACCATTCGCCTTTGCTGTGGACTAATACTACTTGCAGCCACCAGCGGGAAGGGGAAACCAACATTCAGGCAGGCAAAAGGCGGCTAATGGAGGAAATGGGGTTTGAAGCTGAGCTTAAAGAGCTGTTTTCATTTATCTATAAAGCTCCTTTTGATAATGGGCTTACCGAACATGAGTTTGACCATGTTATGATAGGGTATTATAGTGACGAACCCAACATAAACCCGGAAGAAGCCGAAGGCTGGAAGTGGATGGCTATTAAGGATGTAAGGAAGGATATGCTTATAAACCCTGATTTATATACCGTATGGTTCAAAATTATTTTTGATGAGTTTTACCATTACCTTGAAGATAACAAAATTTAATACCTGTTATATTAATAACAAGCTATGAGAGTAACAGTAAGCAGAAGAGCCCACTTTAATGCAGCACATCGCCTTTATCGCCCCGATTGGAGCGATGAACGCAATAATACTGTGTTTGGCAAATGTAATAACCCTAATTTTCATGGGCATAATTATGATTTGACAGTGAGTGTAACAGGTGCAATTGACCCGGAAACAGGCTATGTTATCGATATTAAAATATTAAGGGATATTATAAATGATGAGGTAGAAGTGCCTTTTGACCATAAAAACCTGAACCTTGACGTGCCTGATTTTTCCGACCTCAACCCTACTGCAGAGAATATTGCAGTAGTGATATGGAACAGGATACGAAAACGCATAGACAGCGATAAGGACCTTGAAGTGGTGCTATATGAAACCCCCCGAAATTTCGTAACCTATAAAGGTGATTAAAAATGAATAAAGAGCTGTATCCATTGGTTTTTGAACCAATATTAAAAGACCGTATTTGGGGTGGTACTAAACTGCAAGCTGTGCTTGGTAAAAAAGTTCCCACACAAACCACTGGCGAAAGCTGGGAACTATCGGCGGTTGATGATGCAATAAGCATTGTGAAAGAAGGTGTTTATAAAGGAATGCAGATTACAGCACTACTGGAAAAATATCCTGAAGAGATTTTAGGCAGTAAAGTCCATCAACAGTTTGGGAGTACGTTTCCGTTACTGTTTAAGTTTTTAGATGCCAAAGAAGACCTTTCTATACAGGTACACCCCAATGATGAATTAGCAAAAAAACGACATAATTCTTTTGGTAAAACCGAAATGTGGTATATAATGCAGGCTGATAAAGATGCTACAATTATAGCTGGATTTAAGGAAAAATCCAGTCCGCAAGAATATCTGGAGCACCTTAAAAGTAAAAGCCTGATTAAAATACTCAATGAAGTTAAGGTTAAAAAGGGGGACGTCCACTTTTTAGAAACAGGGACTGTGCATGCCATAAGGGGCGGAATTTTAATAGCCGAGATACAGCAGACATCTGATATTACTTACAGGGTATATGATTGGGACAGGAAAGATGCTGAAGGCAAGTCGAGGGAGTTGCATATAGATGAGGCACTGGATGCTATAAATTATAATAAAACAGCTACCCAAAAACAGTATAGTAAAGAGGTAAACCAGCATAATACAGTTGTAAACTGTCCATACTTTACCACTAATTATATTCCGCTTGACGGAACTGTAAAAGTTGATAAAGACGGCAGCAGTTTTACTGTTTATATTTGTACTGAGGGTAATTTCAGTATCAAAATAGAAGATAAAGATTACACTTTTAAAATGGGTGATACTGTGCTTATGCCTGCTGTAATAAGCGATTTTGCGTTGACAGGGAAAGCAACATTATTAGAAATATATATTTCTTAACAAATTGTATGGGTAATAGTTGTAATTTTGCACATAATTAAAAATTCAAGAAAATGGCAAGCGTTAAAAATTTAAAGAAAGACATCAATTACGTATTAGGTGATATTATCGAGGCGGTTTTTATTTGGGAAGCTACAACTTCTAAAGGGAAACCTACAACAGAATCTGATGCTTTAGTGGAAGAGGCTATTGTAAAATTTGACAACCTGATTAAAAAAGTGAATCAAAAAGGTGTTGAGGACAAGAAAAAACACTTTAAAGATATTCAGAAGGAACTGGAAGAAGCTGCCGGACAGCTTGTTGCAAAAGTTAATGCTTTAGCATAAAAAAAGAGCTTAAAAAGGGTGCGATTTTTTTTGGAATTTTAAAATTCAGGATTATATTTGCACCCGTATTGAGAACGCCGGTGTAGCTCAGCTGGCTAGAGCAGCTGATTTGTAATCAGCAGGTCGTGGGTTCGAGTCCCTCCATCGGCTCAATAAAAAACGCTTCAGGAAACTGAAGCGTTTTTATATAATTACAATTTATCTCTTGCTTAGTTTTGCTTTTATAACTGAAGCAACGATATTACTTATAAATAATAACTGTGCAATTGAAGCTATGTAAATGAAAGCTATTGTACAGATATAAGAATAATCGGGTGCAAATATATTTTTATTTGCTTCGTGAAGAGCTATAGGATATACTATACAATAAAGAATAAAGCTGCCAGTAGTTATAAATGTATGAACAGTTGAGAGAGTATTATTTAATTTAAGACCTGCTTTTAATAAAAGATAATATATAAACCCAATTATTAAACATAGACCTGATAATACTATTGCCACATCTGAATATGTTATTACATAATATGTATCATGAATGTTTATTGCTATTGTATTATCAGCTATAGTTGTATTCAAAACTATACCAGCAATTAAGATTGATAAACTAACAGTAAATAAAATATAATGTGGTTTTTTCAGCATTATACTATTCTGTTTCAAGCTTTTTTCTTTCGGCTATGTATTCAGACAGTAACTTACCGTAATATGATTCTGCCACTTTAGGCGACATACTTTTCTGTATAGTATCAAGGTATTTTATATTAGCATCGTGTATTTCAAACAGTGCAAGGTAGGGTGCTACTTCATGTTTAGAGTTGTTAACTGCAAAGTTAGTAGTATAAAGATACCTGCGTTTCAGCAGTTGTTTTGCCTTTTGTTCCAGGCTGTCAAGTTGAGATGAGTTATTATCGCGCTCTGCCTCAAGGTTTTTTTCTAAAAGGTCCAGATTTTGGTTGTTAAAGCGTCTTTTTATTTTAAGGAACTCTTCATATACCTTATGGTTTTCTGACCCCGTAATTTTTGCTTTTGCAAAAAACTCTTCGTTTTTAGCTTCGATAGTCATATTGCCAGGCTCGGCAAAAAATGGCAGGCTGTTATCTATCGATGTGGTTTGCCCCCTGTCTAAAATAAGATAAAGCATTTGTGGGGAGTCTAGAGTAAGGTGCGTTTCAAAATCTGACCTACCTTTTATAATTATGGAGTCGAGCGTAACAAGAGCCGTATCGGTTACTTTTTTTATATATAGTTTGCCCTGCATTAATCCCTTAATATTTCCTGTTATATGCAGGTTTCCATTAGATTGGCTGTTGTCGTCTTTACAGGATACTATTGTTAGGAAAACAGTAAAGGCAAGAAGTATTTTTTTCATGAAAATTAGCGTTAAAAAATTTCCGCAAAGTAATGAAAATTATACTTTCAACAGGTGTATTGCTGCCATAAAAAAAGCTGCCGAAGCAGCTTTAATACCTTAATCTTTAAGAAAACATTTTACAAACTTCAGGTTACTCCTGTTTATAAAATCTACAACATAGTAGTTTAAACCTAAACGGGAACCTTCGGGCGCTATTTGCACGCTTGTATTTTGTTTTTTAGGATTGTCTGTATCAAAATCAGTTTTACTTTTGGTGCCTTCAACATTTGCCTGTAGTAAACTTTCAGATTTTTTATCGGTTTTAGTTACAGTTTTATTTTCTGTTGCCGTATTATGTGCCATTGCCGAAATGCTAAAAGTAAAGCACAAAAGCAGGATAATTTGTTTCATGATTTAATAAGATTATAGTAAGTTAGTTAACTAAATGAGTAGCAGTATTCAGTAAAATGCTACAGCCCTGCGGTAAAAAATGTTTAATTATTTTACCTGCTTAACTATCCATCCTGATATTTCATTAAGTGCTACAGGCGAAAAAGTCTGCTCAATCTTTTCGTACTCAGCAAGTGTACCTGTTT
>JBQGDD010000284.1:0-2957 GCA_052038845.1 Dyadobacter sp.
AAAGCCCAAAGATGTTACTATTGGCAAAAAACAGCTTGAAAAAATTGCTGTTGGCTATACACGTGAATCAGGTGTGCGTGGTTTTGAAAAGCAAGTTGCCAAGATTATACGTAATGTTGCCAAGTCTATAGCAATGGAAGAAGAGTATAATATTAAAATAACGGATGAAGATATTACAGAGATTTTAGGCTCTTCTAAAATGCTGCGTGATAAGTATGAAAATAATGATGTTGCCGGAGTTGTAACAGGGCTTGCCTGGACAAGTGTTGGGGGAGATATACTATTTATTGAGTCTATCCTTTCTAAAGGAAAGGGTAACATGACAATGACGGGTAATCTGGGTACAGTAATGAAAGAATCGGCAACAATAGCCTTAGAGTATATTAAATCGAATGCGGAGCTACTGGGTATAAGCCCGGAGGTTATACAGGCTTATAATGTCCACATCCACGTGCCCGAAGGTGCTACCCCAAAGGATGGTCCAAGCGCAGGTGTTGCAATGCTAACCTCATTAGTATCGTCATTCACGCAAAAAAGGGTTAAAAAACATTTAGCCATGACAGGCGAAATTACCCTTAGGGGCAGGGTACTGCCTGTTGGTGGTATTAAGGAAAAGATACTGGCAGCCAAACGGGCAAATATCAAAGAGATAATTTTATGCCAGGAAAACAGACCTGACGTAGAGGAAATAAAACAGGAATATCTTGAAGGACTTACTTTTCACTACGTAAAAGAAATGGGAGAGGTTATAAAGCATGCTATAACTCCAGAGAGCGTTAAAAACCCTAAAACGCTTTAAACCCAAAAATTATACTATATAGAAACGGCTAACTTTATTAGCCGTTTTTTTATTTAAAAAATAATATCTTCGCATCTGCGTTATACTATGCAAAAACGTACATGACCTAATGTTTAAAGACCGGTATATTTATATCCTTTTATTTTTCACTACTTTATCTTACAGCCAGATAGGGGGTAAATATACCTACCAGTTCTTAAACCTTGTTACATCGCCACGCCAAGCGGCACTTGGGGGCAAGATACTTACATTGTATGACTATGATGTTAATCAGGCTATCTACAATCCGGCTACAATTAACCCGGATATGGATAACCATTTATCTGTAAACTACGGAAATTATTTTGGGGAGGTTACTTATGGTACGGCCGCTTATGCTTATACGTGGGACAGGCATGTGCAAACCTTTCACATGGGGGTTAACTATGTTAATTATGGTACGTTTGAAGGGAGGGACGAAGCAGGTATATTAACAGGTGATTTTACCGGAAGTGAAATTGCTGTTTCCTTTGGGTATGCTTACAATATTCCCTGGACGGATATATATATTGGTGCAAACGGAAAACTTATATCTTCTACTTTAGAGAGTTATAACTCCCTTGGGGGGGCTATTGATATTGGTGCAATATATGTAGATAAGGATAATGATATTAATATTGCCCTTGCCGTGCGTAACATTGGGTTTCAGTTTACCACGTATGCGGGGCAGCAGGAACCCCTGCCTTTAGAAATTTTAGCGGGAATATCTCAGGAGCTTGAAAATGTGCCTATACGCTGGCATCTTACATTAGAGAATTTACAGCAGTGGAATATTGCTTTTTCTAACCCAAACAGGGCAGAACAAAGCATTGACGGAACAACTGAAGAAGAAAGAGTATCTTTTTTTAACAATGCCCTGCGTCACGTGATTTTAGGTGCAGAGTTGTTTCCGGGTAAAAGTTTTAATCTTCGGTTAGGTTATAACTTCAGGCGCGGAGAGGAGCTACGTATTGAAGAAAGGCGTACCTTTTCGGGAGTTACAGCAGGGGTTGGGTTACGGTTTAACAACCTGCGTTTTGATTATTCTTATTCAAGATATACCCTTGCAGCTAATACAAGCCTTTTTGGGTTAATGATAAATTTTCAATAGTTTGGATAAAAAAATTACTATCGCTATAGACGGCTTTTCATCAACAGGGAAAAGTACACTTGCCAAACAGCTTGCAAAGCATTTGGGCTATGTATATGTAGATACCGGCGCAATGTACAGGGCTGTAACTTTTTATGCTATGCAAAAGGGGTTTATTTCTGCAGGGCATTTTGATAAACAGCAGCTTATAGATAATCTGCATAAAGTTACGCTGCAGTTTTTGTTTAATACAAAACTGGGCTATGCAGAAATATACCTAAATGAGCAAAACGTAGAAGATGATATAAGAACGCTGGATGTTTCTAACTGTGTGAGCAGGGTAGCAGAGGTATCAGAAGTGCGTGCCAAACTTGTAGAACAGCAAAAGCACATGGGTGAAAATAAGGCTGTTGTTATGGATGGCAGGGATATTGGAACAGTTGTTTTTCCTAATGCTGAACTAAAACTTTTTATGACTGCCAGCCCTCAGACAAGAGCCAAACGCAGGTATGAAGAGCTTACAGGAAAAGGCATGGAGGTAAGCTATGAAGATGTTTTGAAAAACGTTGAAGAGCGCGATTACATAGACTCCAACAGGAAAGACTCCCCATTAGTAAAAGCAGATGATGCCATAGAAATTGATAACTCTGATTTATCAATAGAACAGCAATTTGAAAAAGTACTTGCACTGGTAACACAGCGCGTTTAACTTTTAACGCTGTATTACTTTCTAAGTCAGATTTTATTAATAGTTTTACCGCCGTTAATAAAATGTTAATTAAGCACTGTTTTTATGGGTATTAAAAACCGTTTGGTGTTAATGAGCTTCCTACAGTTTTTTGTCTGGGGTGCATGGCTGATAACAATCGCTAATTATTGGTTTGGTACTAAAAACTGGGACGGAACACAGTTTGGGCTTGTTTTTGGCACAATGGGTATAGCCTCTATTTTTATGCCTACTATAACAGGTATAGTTGCAGATAAATGGGTAAACGCTGAAAAAATGTATGGAGTATTACATATACTTTATGCCGCTGTACTGTTTTATAT
>JBQGDD010000285.1:0-7326 GCA_052038845.1 Dyadobacter sp.
TAAGCTCCTTGCCTATCTGTATAATTTTATCAATATGGTTAAGGCTTGCAGTACCTTCAGATACATTAATGGCTGCTTCAATCATGCTGAGTACATAGCCTTTAATGCCATAGCCATATAATGGCAGGTTGCTTATCTGTGTTTTAAAAAGTTCTTGAGAAAGGCTTTGGTGAGAAAGATAATCCTCCATAATCCCTAAAAACTTTTTCTCAGTTTCTTCAAAATAAGGTTCATTTATAAACAGTGTATCATCAGCATCAAAAGCTATTACTTTAATATTCATGGCGTATAAGTATTTATTTACAAAAATACTAAACTTGTAACAGAGTTGTTATAAATACCTGTTAAGAGATTAAATTATTCTCTCGCTTTTAAATAACCTACTCTTTTACCAGTACTGCTTACCAAAGTACCCTGAGATGATATATAAATATTATCGTTACCCGCAAACATAAGTTTGTACCCCGCCCTGTCAGATTTTGAAAGGCTGCCTATTAATAAATACCTGTCCTGCTGTTTTAGCACAAGGCTCCCCTTCCCTGTCATGTAATATGTAGCTTTAGGGTTTGTAGTAAAATACACATCAGAGGCAATATATTTGTCAGACATTACATATTCCCTCGCTTTGTCAGGCTGTGGTGCAGCAACTGTGGCTTTTTTAACTGTATTGTTTTTAACAGGTGTATTTATTGGTTTGGTAGTTGCTACAGCCTCCCTGCTTCCCGTAGCATTGTTCCAGCCTGCCGCTATGTATGCAAGCCTGTCTTTTTTAGCCGGGTGGCTGTGAGAACCTTTTATAGAAGCTATAATACCCATTACAGCCTGTGCATCCTGAAGGCTTGCGCCCATACGTGCCAGTACAAAGCCGGAAAACTCATCGGCTTCAAGTTCGGTTTTGGGTCGGCTGCCCACCTTGTCAAGGGTATGCCCATTTAAATGATGCCCTATTTCATGAGCAAAAATGCTTATGGCTGCCCACCTACTGCCTGTAGCGGCGTTAATATCGTTCATAAATTTAGGGTTATACAAAATAAACCTCCTGCCTTTTAATATTACTGCTGCCGCATTGGGCACATTTGCCGCTCGGAGTTCAAAATTTGCCCGCAACCCAAGCACCGACATAATATTCTGAACCACCTGTTCAGCAGTTTCATCTGCTTCATAGGCATCAATAGTACCGCTTATATTTTCGCCATAGTAACTGCACATAGCAGTATATTTGGCAGAGCCGAATGTTTTTTGGGCAGATACAGGGAGTATGCAGCAAAAAGCTGCAAGTATCAAACAGGTCTTTAGGCTTTTCATATAGTAAAGGAAAAAAGATTATTTAAATGCAGATGCTTATTATAAAACGTAAAGAACAAAGATTATAGTATTGTTTATCAATGTTAAATATTAATATTTAAGGTAAAGGCAGATATTTTTATAGGTATAATTAATTTGCCAGTAGTAAAAATATGGAGTACTTTTGCACCAGTTTAACTTATTACAAAAGATGAAGCCTAACACACAACAACTTAACGATTTAACTATTCAGGTAAGAAGGGACATCCTTCGAATGGTACATGCCGTAAATTCAGGCCACCCGGGCGGTTCGCTTGGCTGTACAGAATTTTTGGTAGCACTGTACCAGGTTTTAATGGACCGCAAAGAAGGGTTTGATATGGATGGTATTAATGAAGATATATTCTTCCTTTCTAACGGGCATATTTCTCCTGTATTTTACAGTGTACTTGCACGAAGCGGATATTTCCCTGTATCTGAATTAGCTACATTCCGCCACATTAACTCAAGGCTTCAGGGACACCCCACTACGCACGAAGGATTACCGGGAATACGTATGGCGTCGGGATCTTTAGGACAGGGTATGAGCGTAGCCATAGGCGCAGCACAAACTAAAAAATTAAACAATGATAAGCACATTGTTTACAGCCTGCACGGCGACGGTGAGTTACAGGAAGGGCAAAACTGGGAAGCTATTATGTATGCCTCTGCCTATAGAGTAGATAACCTTATTGCTACTATAGATGTGAACGGGAAGCAGATTGACGGCCCAACTGATGAGGTATTGCCAATGGGCAGCCTTAAGGCTAAATTTGAAGCTTTTGACTGGGATGTATTAGAAATTGCAAAAGGGAATGACTTAGAAGCTATTATAGCAGGAATGACTGAAGCAAGAAACAGGACAGGAAAAGGCAAACCGGTTTGCATATTATTACATACAGAAATGGGCAATGGTGTAGATTATATGATGAATACCCATGCATGGCACGGTAAAGCTCCTAATGATGATCAGTTAGCACTTGCTTTTGAACAAAATGTAATTACACTGGGAGATTATTAATTTATCATTTAAAAATTGAAATGATTTAACGATTAAAAGATTGCTCTATACAGCAGTTTTAAATTTTCAATCTTTAAATCTTAAATGCTTTAAGCACATGAAAAAATACACAAATACAGGAAATAAAGATACACGCTCGGGTTTTGGAGCAGGGCTTACAGAGCTTGGACAAAAAAATGAAAATGTTGTAGCACTTTGTGCTGATCTTATCGGGTCGCTAAAAATGGATGATTTTAAAAAGAATCATCCTGAGCGTTTCTTTCAGGTAGGTATTGCTGAGGCAAACATGATTGGTATGGCTGCCGGTATGACTATAGGCGGAAAGATACCTTATACAGGTACTTTTGCCAACTTTTCTACAGGAAGGGTTTATGACCAGATACGCCAAAGTGTAGCTTACTCAGATAAGAATGTAAAAATATGTGCATCGCACGCAGGGTTAACACTTGGCGAAGACGGTGCTACACACCAAATACTTGAAGACATAGGATTAATGAAAATGCTTCCGGGCATGACCGTAATTAATACATGCGATTATAACCAAACAAAAGCGGCTACTATTGCAATAGCAGAACACGAAGGACCTGTTTACCTGCGTTTCGGGAGACCGTCTGTACCGAACTTTACTCCTGAAAACGGAGAGTTTAAAATTGGTAAAGCTGAAATTTTAAGCGAAGGTACAGATGTTACAATTATTGCAACAGGACACCTTGTTTGGGAAGCCCTTGTTGCTGCAGAAGCTCTTGAAGCTAAAGGTATCGCCGCCGAAGTAATTAACATCCATACTATTAAGCCTCTTGATGAAGAAGCTATATTAAAATCTGTTGGTAAAACAGGTTGTGTAGTAACTGCCGAAGAGCATAATATACTTGGCGGTCTTGGAGAAAGCGTTGCACGCACACTATCCTTAAACAATCCTGCACCACAGGAATTTGTAGCTGTAAATGACAGTTTTGGAGAATCTGGTACACCAGCCCAGTTAATGGAAAAATACAAACTGAACAATCAGGCAATTGTAGAGGCTGTTGAAAAAGTTATAAAAAGAAAATAACTTAAAAATTATAAAAAAGCAGGCTGTAGTAACTATTACAGCCTGCTTTTTCAATTTATAATGTGTCAATTTTGGGTCTCCTGACTGATTTTTGCGGCACGTTTTTATATCTTTGGTAATAAGTAATTGTATCAGCTAAATATTATGATGAAAAAAAATTACATCCTTTTACTACTAGCCTTTTCTCTTTTTTCATGTGATACGAAAGTATCTGACGAAGATCTTGCAAAACTAAACGGATACTGGGAAATTGAAACTGTTGAACTTCCTGACGGTACTGAAAAAGAATATACTATAAATTCAACCATCGATTATTTTGAGCTGAAAGATAAAAAGGGAATACGAAAAAAAGTAATGCCACAAGTTGATGGTTCCTACCGTGCCAATGGCTTATCTGAAGATATTATAATTATTGAAGAAGAAGGTGCTACCTATATCAGTTACACTACAGAATATGCCACATGGAAAGAACAGATTAAAAAGCTTAGAGATAATGAGCTTATATTAATAAATGAGCAGAATATAGAATATCATTATAAAAAACCCGAAAACATTTTCAGCGTAAAATAATGGCAAAACGATTCAACGATAACAACTCTATAAGCGATGTATTAAAAGAATTCATACAGGCTAATAAATTACAGCCTGGTATGGATAAAATAGATGTTCGCGATGCCTGGAAAAATCTCATGGGTAACGGCGTTAATAATTACACCCGCGAGATAATGCTAAAAAACAATACATTGTACGTTGAGCTGACCTCAGCAGTATTGCGTGAAGAATTAAGCTATGGCAAAGAGAAAATTGTGAAAATGATAAATGAAGAGCTGGGGCGCGAAGTAGTAAAAGAAGTTATATTAAGATAAAAATGCCGCTATTTCAGCGGCATTTTTTTATATAGATATACTTTTTATATTAAAACTGCTCCCTTCCTGCAAAGTGGAAAGCACCTTCAATAGCTGCATTTTCATCACTATCAGAACCATGAACAGCATTTTCTCCCATTGATGTAGCATATTTTTTACGTATAGTACCTTCAGCAGCATTTTCAGGGTTTGTAGCACCTATTAACGTCCTGAAATCCTCCACTGCGTTTTCTTTTTCAAGTATAGCAGCAACGATTGGGCCTCTTGACATAAATTCTACAAGCTCTCCATAAAACGGTCTTTCGCTGTGCACTTCATAAAATGCTTTAGCGTCAGCTACAGTTAGCTGCGTTAATTTTAAAGATACGATTCTGAAGCCTGCTTCAGTTATCATTGATAAAATACCACCGATGTGCCCTTTTTCAACAGCATCCGGCTTAATCATTGTAAATGTCCTGTTTGTTGCCATAGTATTTTTAAATTTGGTGCAAAAGTAGTGGTTTTTAAATTAAAAATTTTAAATAATTACTAATGTTTACCCTTTTTTAAAGTACAATTACAGAAAACTGCTGTTCCAGTGGCTTGAGCTCCTCAAACAGCCTGCTGATTAACTTACCATCATATTCCAGGTAAAACTCAGAAAAATTTGCTTTGCGTTCCTGCAGGCTCTGCCCCGGGAACAGTTCATTCTGCAAAACAGTTATGCGCTCCAGTTCTTCCGCATGCTTACGTTTCTCAGCTTTAAGCAAGCGTTTTTCAAGATTATCAAGTCCTTTAAGCTGTTTTGTTTCCTGTGCTTTTACAGCACCTGTAAAAGAAGCATCTGTTTTAGCGGCAATTTCAGTTAGCTTTTCAAACTGATTTTTTAAATGCTCTCTCTGCTCGGTAAAATCCAGTTCAAATTCTGAATATACCTTAATTTTTTTATTCATCAGTTCCTGCTGGTTCAGGAACATATCTGCCCAGGTAAGGTTTAATTTATCCAGTTTATCTGCCTGTTTTTTTGTAGCCAGCAGCACAGAATTTCGCAATAGTAGTATTGGAAAAGTTACACTCGATGCCTCAAAAAATGTTTTCAGTTCCAGCCAGTAGGCAAGTTCCCCTCCCCCGCCAATATAGCAAAGGTTTGGCAAAATAACCTCCTGATATAACGGACGCATAATTACATTAGGACTGAATTTTTCAGGACTCTTATCCAGTTCGGCAAGCAATTCACTCTCAGTAAATTTCAGTTCAGTATTATTAATATAATATATACCTTCCTGCAGAATTATACGCTCCCTTAAGTTATCTTCAATATAAAAAAGATTTATTTCACGCGGATTTACCTGTACATTATAATCTTTCAGCTTCTCAGCAGTTTCTGCCACTTTGTGGTGAGAAACTTGCTGTAATAATTCTTCTCTTATATAAGGTATAAAGAGTTCTTTAAGTTTTGCGCTGTTGGCATCAATAACTACCAACCCTTCGTTGCCAAATAATTCGTTAGCAAGGTAACGTGTAGCATCAGCAAGGTTATCATGCTTTATATAAGCCGACTCAAAAAGTGCTGTAAGCCATTTTGCATTATCTCCGGCACCAAGCTCTTTACTAAAAACTTCTAATACAGCATCAAGTCCGGCAGTAGATAACCTGCCTACAGGCCCATTACTTTGAGCAGCCCATTTTATTTTTTTATCTCGGAAGTTAAAATAATTTATCTCCTCAAAATCGTGGTCTTCGGTTGCCATCCAGTACACAGGAACAAAATTGTAATCGGGATAAGCCGACTTTAATTCCCTGCTAAGGCTTACCGCCGAAACTATTTTATATAAAAAATACAGTGGCCCGGTAAACAGGTTTAACTGATGCCCTGTAGTTATAGTAAACGTTTTTGTATCTTTTAATAGTATAATATTTTGCTGTGTAGCCTCAGATGTATTTATCCCTTTATATTGCTTTTCAAGTTCACCTGCCAGGACTTCGCGAAAAGTGGCAGGATAATTCTGCTGTTTTTCCTCAAGCTGGGCTTTAAAATTTTCAAGAGTAGGAAAACGGTTGTATAACGGTTTAAGATTTTCTTTTTGGTTAAGATAATCGACAATTAACGGTGTAAAATATCCTGAGCTTTGATAGCTTATACAGTCTGATGGCATTTGCAGTACTTATTTTACTGTAAAATTACGGAAAATAGCTGTATTGAGATTCTATATTTTTATAAATCATTCTTGTTGAATCCACTTATACTCATTATCTTCTAAGTATATAACCCCTCCTCCACAAGATTCATCCATATGTAAATAAATACCATCATTAGGAAGTATAATCCAGTCTTCTGGTAGTATTTCTTCGTCAGTAATAATAAACCAATTTTCATCCACATTATTGGCATACCTATTACCTTTCGGTGCTTTTTTAAATATGCCAGCCCAACTAATATCGTCAAAATTTTGTCCGGCAACATTACTCCAAATACCTAAAGTATCAATTTTCTTATTGGCATATACAATTCGAAGCCCTTCTTTTTGGGAGTCTTTATCTTTAATTATAATTATGCTATCACATTTACTATCTCCATCAATATCTGCAAGTATAAATGGCTGCCTTTTTTCCAAAAAATATTCTTCTGTATCATTTACTATGGTGTCAACGGCAATTACTACGGTAGTATCTTCTACACTTGATTGTATATTTTTAGAAACGTCTTTTTTGTTACACGAAAAAAGTATAGAAATTATTATGATGTAAATGATTCTTTTCATTTGCGCTATTTTAATTTCATAAATATACTCAAAATCACCAATTACTATAAATCAAAAAAATATCACTTACTTTTGCACTCTTAATATCTCTCATTGAATACACAGCTTTTTTTAATAACACCGCCTTTTACACAGCTTAATACGCCCTATCCGGCTACGGCATACCTAAAAGGTTTTCTTAATACCAAAGGCATAACTGCCATGCAGGCTGACCTGGGTATTGATGTTATTAATAAACTGTTCTGTAAAGAAGGACTGACTGATTTATTCCAGAGAATAGCGCAATTGACAGACAATCTGCAACTTTCGGCTAACTCTGAACGG
>JBQGDD010000286.1:0-1732 GCA_052038845.1 Dyadobacter sp.
AAAGAAATGACACATCAAATCAATATAGCAGAAGTACGCATGTACGTAGGTACATACCAAAATACAACAGTGGTTCACTATTCTGAACGTAGCTAAAAATAGCTGACTATGCAGGCACGGCGATGGGCAAGACCCTCGAATTTAGGTTTCGGGATTTATAAAAATCCCTGACGGATTAATCGGGAGAATGTTGGATTAGCGACAATATGTTTGAGGTTTTGGAAGTTTTTGAGACAAAAGCCCAATAAAGCCATTCATGATATGGTGCAGCAACGGGCATCACAATTTATATGAAGAAGATTTTGCAGGGGAGCTCGTCGGGCGGTAGCCTAAAAACAAGCCCCTAAAATCGGCTCAACCATTTTGTAAAATAGCCGAAAACACCGCCTTTGGCTGTATTTCAATAAAGAGGTCGTGGCTGTTCTTGATAGTATATTCATTATCACAATTTTGCCTTGCACCGGCTTCTTTTCTTTCCAGTTTCAGACTATCAAAGAAAAGAAGCAAAAGAAAGCCAACCTTAATTAGAGAAAAATTGCTTTTCCCATTATTTTTATCATAATCTCAACATTTTGCAAACGTTTAAATTACGGGCGCCTGCCAATAGTTTAACCAAGCTGGAAGCCCCCTTACCTGAGGAAAGATATATCATAAGCAATCCTGTCGTTTATCACCTGTTTGTATCTCTGAAAGTGCATTTGGGTAGGTTTCTTCCTGCGCCCTGACAAACCGGTTAAGATCATATTTGTGCATCACCGCTTCATTTAACAATTGGTAGGATCTAAACCCTTCTGTTAATATTTTTAATTGTTTAAACTACCGGTGTAATATTACCAAAATACGTTACACAAAACACAATAAAACCCTTATTTGTTTGTATTTATAATTATAAAGACGACTGTTAAAGTTTTAAAAAAAAAGGTGAAATATTTTCAACACGTTGTTAAAATGTGTTAATATTACCGCCCGAACCCAATTGTTAAAATCTGATGAGAAACCAACCTCTAAAAATTCAATTTTTACTATTTACTGCTTTTTTTCTCAACTTGGTTATTGCTTATGGCCAGGGTCCCATTTCCGCGCAAATGCCAAATATTTCACCTGCCTCGCCGACAGTAGCAGGCCTTATGAAATTTGAAGAAGTACCGGTAAACCATTATACAGGTATACCCGATATATCAATACCGCTATTTAATGTGGAAACATTATCTAAAGACATTGGTATCAATATAGCGCTGAAATACCACCCCTCATCGCTGCCTGTAAAAGAAGTAGCGTCCTACACCGGACTGGGCTGGAGCCTGGCAGCAGGCGGTACAATTTCACGTATGGTAAAGGGATTACCGGACGAAATAATTAGGCACGGAAATCCTAATGGTGCAATTATACCAAGGATAGGTATTTACAATAATAACCTCTCCCATCAGGCTAACAATTATTACAATGTTGTTGATACAGATATAATTCCACCCAATCATGAGTATTTAAAGTCAGAGTTTTTGTGGAATGCTTTTGAAAAGGGGATTTATGACTCCGAACATGACCTTTACCAATTCAATTTTATGGGTCATACAGGACGTTTTTATATTAAAAAGAATGTAGCTACAAATTTATTAGAGGTTGTAAAGCTGGATAATGATAACAGCCTCAGGATTGAATTTGAATATCAGTATAACAATTCCCACCCTACAGAAAAGTACTTATTTATAGGCTTTACAATTTATGATGATAA
>JBQGDD010000287.1:0-2248 GCA_052038845.1 Dyadobacter sp.
TAATGAGCAGTCAGGAATTATTTCCCTTATTTTATCAATAAGCGCCATATACTCCTCACGGGTGTGCTGGCGGTTCATTTCTTTCAACATACGTGTGCTGCCACTTTGTACAGGCAGGTGTATGTAGTTGCATACATTATCATATTTAGCTATAACGTGCAGTACACTCTCATGCATATCCTGTGGGTTGGAAGTTGAAAACCTGAAACGCATTTTTGGGTATGCCTCTGCTGCCATTGCCAAAAGCTGTGCAAAATCTACAGCGGTAGCCTTTTGCATTTCAGATGCTTTTACGTAGTCTTTTTTAAGCCCCCCGCCATACCAAAGGTAACTGTCAACGTTTTGCCCTAACAGGGTAACTTCTTTAAAACCTTTGCTGTGCAGGTCAGCTATTTCTTCCATTATGCTTTGCGGTTCACGGCTTCTTTCCCTGCCCCTGGTAAACGGAACTACACAAAAAGTACACATATTATCGCATCCCCTGGTGATAGATACAAAAGCGGTTACCCCATTGCTGTTTAGCCTTACAGGAGAAACATCACCATACGTTTCGTCTTTAGAAAGGATAACATTAATGGCATCGCGCCCTTCTTCAACTTCTTTTAAAAGGTTGGGCAGGTCTTTATAGGCATCAGGGCCTACTACCATATCTACAATTTTCTCTTCTTCCAAAAACTGGCTTTTTAGCCTTTCTGCCATGCAGCCAAGTACCCCTACCTTCATGCCGGGGTTTATACGTTTTACTGCATTATATTTTTCGAGCCTTTTTCTTACGGTTTGTTCTGCCTTATCACGAATAGAGCAGGTGTTTACCAAAACAAGGTCGGCTTCTTCAAGTAATTGTGTAGTATTATAGCCATTATTAGCAAGAATAGATGCAACAATTTCGCTGTCAGAAAAATTCATCTGACAACCGTAACTTTCTATAAAAAGTTTTTTTGTATTTTCTTCTTTCTGCTCTAAAACAAGGCTTTGCCCCTGTTTGTTTTCCTCAATTATCTTCTCCATATCAGTGGTAAAAAGTACTTTTTTCGAAAGGCAAAGATACTATTTAATTTGTAAAATATGACAAGATGGCATATTGTATTAATTTATCTGTATAGAATAGTAAATGCAGCATACAAACTTTATTTTAAATAATACTGCCGCTATAGATAAGGTTAATGTTTTCAAAAAAGCAGATTTTAAAATTACTAAAAAACCAATATTTAAAAAATTCCTATACTTTTGCGACACAAAGAAAAGTAAGATGGCAAAGAATTTAGTGATTGTAGAGTCGCCTGCAAAGGCAAAAACCATAGAAAAATTTTTAGGAAAAGACTACCAGGTAGAATCCAGTTACGGGCATATTGCCGATTTACCCTCTAAAGAAATAGGGGTAGATGTAGATAACGGATTTAAACCCAAATATACAGTTTCACCAGATAAAAAGGCTTTGGTTAAAAAACTCAGGGATCTTTCTAAATCTGCCGATATGGTTTGGCTGGCGAGTGATGAAGACCGCGAAGGAGAGGCTATTGCCTGGCACCTTTCTGAAGAGCTTAAGCTTGATAAGGGGAAAACTAAGCGTATTGTTTTTCATGAAATCACCAAGTCAGCTATCTTAAAAGCAATAGACAATCCGAGGGATATAAATTATAACCTGGTAAATGCCCAGCAGGCACGCCGTGTACTGGACAGGCTTGTGGGGTATGAACTTTCACCTGTATTATGGAAAAAAGTTAAAGGAGGGCTTTCTGCCGGAAGGGTGCAGTCGGTTTCCGTTAGGCTTATAGTAGAGCGCGAACGTGATATACAAAACTTTAAAGCCGAAGCATCCTACAGTATTACCGCTGAATTTGTGAATGAGGCAGGAAAGACATTTAAAGCTAAATTACCAAAGAATTTTGCTTCTAAACAGGAAGCTCAGGATTTTTTAAATAAAAATGCAGGTTCTGCTTATAAAGTTGCTGACCTTGAAACCAAACCGGCTAAAAAATCGCCGGCGGCACCGTTTACCACATCTACCTTACAGCAGGAGGCGGCAAGAAAGCTGTACCTGCCTGTGGGTGTTACTATGATGCTTGCACAGCGTTTGTATGAAGCGGGTTTGATAACTTATATGAGAACGGATAGTGTAAACCTTTCGCAGGATGCTATGGCAGCTGCCGAGGCTGAAATTACTAATTCTTCTGGTAAAGAGTTTAGTAAGCCACGTAACTATGCCACCAAAAGCAAGGGTGCACAGGAAGCTCACGAAGCTATCCGT
>JBQGDD010000288.1:0-5327 GCA_052038845.1 Dyadobacter sp.
GCCGCATTTAGGGCAAGTTCCAGTTACAAAACGGTCAGCCAGAAACTGCTGTGCCTCTTCGTCATAAAGCTGTTCCGTTACTTCTTCTACAAACTTACCTTCACTATACAGCTTCTTAAAAAATTCAGATGCCGTTTCGTGGTGAATTGCAGATGAGGTGCGTGAATAATTATCAAACGCTATCCCAAAATCTTCAAAAGACTGTTTAATGATACCATGATATTTATCGATAACCTGTTGTGGTGTAATACCCTCTTTTTTAGCTTTCATAGATATTGCCACACCATGCTCATCGCTCCCGCATATAAAAGCAACATCTTTTTGCTGTAAGCGCAGGTATCGGGCATAAATATCAGCAGGTACATATACTCCGGCAAGATGCCCTATGTGTATTGGGCCGTTAGTATAAGGCAACGCCGCGGTAATGGTATATCGTTTTGGATCTTGTATCATCGGGAAAAAATAAATTTAAGTGCAAATGTACAATATAGTTGTAAAGTTATAAAGCCGTAAGTTGAAACTTTACAGTAGCTGAAATGCATTGCTTTTAGTGCTTTTTTCGTTAAGTTTGTTTACAGAAAATAAAAAAACAATGCAAAGGCGATTAAAAGGACTGCTTTTATTTTTTACACTAATTACCTTTTCAACTTTAGTACACGCACAAAATACCATGAAAATTCCACCTTATCTTAAAAAAGGAGATACTGTAGGCATACTGGCTACTGCACGTAAAATTGATATGGCTCCGCTACAGCCGGCAATAAACCTGCTTAAAGGATGGGGGCTTAATGTAGTTGTAGGTAAAACCGTTGGTCTGGATAACCACCAGCTTGCCGGGGCTGACTGGCAGCGTGCTACAGATTTTCAGGAAATAATAGATGATCCGTCAATTAAAGCTATCTGGTGTGCAAAGGGAGGCTACGGTACAGTAAGGATGATTGACAGAGTAGATTTTACCAAATTTAAGAAGAATCCCAAATGGTTTATAGGCTTTAGCGATGCTACGGTGCTGCACAGCCATATAAATAACATGGACATTGCTACACTGCACGGCATTATGTGCATTAGTGTGCCGCGTGCCACACCCGATGCTATTGAAACCTTCCGTAAAGCATTGTTCGGCGAAAAGCTGAGTTATAAAATAGCCCCGCATGCTTTTAATAAAACGGGCAAGGTAACGGGTGAACTTGTGGGCGGAAACCTTTCTGTTTTGTACAGTATTGTAGGATCACGATCTGAAGTTGATGTTAAGGATAAAATTCTGTTTATTGAAGATCTTGACGAATACCTGTACCACATAGACCGTATGATGATGAACCTGAAACGTAATGATTATTTTAAAAATGTAAAGGGCATAATTGTAGGAGGCATGAGCAGCATGAATGACAACGATATTCCCTGGGGACATGATGCGCTTGAGATTATACAGGATATTACCAAAGATTATAACATTCCCATCTGTTTTAACTTCCCTGCCGGACATATAGCCGATAACAGGGCATTGGTTTTAGGTCAGGAAATTACACTAGAGGTTACCGCTGGCGGTACAACTGTTGTTTTTAAATAATGGCGCAGCACAATGACTTAGGCAGGCAAGGCGAAGAAATTGCAGTGGAATACCTGCAAAAAAACGGTTATGACATACTGGAAACCAACTGGACTTTTCAGAGGGCTGAGATAGATATTATAGCGCAAAAAGCAGATATCCTTGCCATAGTAGAAGTTAAGACGCGTTCAACACTCGATTATGGACTGCCACAGGATTTTGTGAAGCCTAAAAAAATACAATTACTGTTAAAAGCTGTAAATGAATACATAATACAAAATGACCTTGATGTTACAGCAAGGTTTGATATTATTGCTATTCATAAAAATAAAGAAAGTTTTCAAACGGAGCATTTAGAAGATGCATTCTTTCATTTTTAGTTGTTAAGTATTTAACAAATTGTTTTAGTTTGTATATTTGTTGGATTAAACAACTACAACTACAACAAAATAAGCTATGAAAACAATATCTTCTGTAGTGGAACACTACATTAAGACGAAGCCTTTTTTGCTCAGTGCTTTGTCTCAGGGTATTATCAACCTTACCTCATTAGCCCGTACCATGATGCCCGAACTGGAACAGGAACTTGGCAAGGATATTAAACAGGGGGCAGTAGTAATGTCACTAAAAAGACTTTCAGAGGATTTAGATTTTCGTGTTAACCACAAGATTATAAAGGTATTAAAGACTATCGGTGAAATAACCGTGCGTTCATCACTCACAGATTACACCTTTGCAGTGTCTGACACAATACTGAACAAACAGGCAGAATTAATTACCAATATCAACGCTAACCCCGATGTTTTTTATACTTCTTCAAGGGGTGTTAATGAAACGAATGTAGTGGTAAGCTCTTCTATTAACCATATTGTAGAAAAGCTTTTTGCAGAAGAAAAGCAGATAGAGCGTACAGATAATCTTGCCTCAATATCGGTAAAGCTCCCAAAAGATAATATTTCTACCCCAGGAGTGTATTACTATATATTTCAGCGATTGGCATGGGAGGGAATTATCATTAACGAGGTAATTTCTACCTCATACGAATTTACTATACTGGTAAGCGAGCAGGAAGTAGATTTAGCCTTTAAAGTAATAAAAGACCTTAAAAATCATTAAGGCTCAATATAAAAACAGCAGAGCAGTGATACCATATCGCTGCTTTTTTGTTTGCAATAATTAAGATGAAAAAGATTTTAAAGAAAATAATTATGTCGGTTTTACTTATCATGACAGTGCTTGTTATAGCAGTACTGGTTTTTTTACAGCAGCCAAAATTTGGCAGGCTTCCTTCGGGCGAAAGCCTCGCACAAATTGAAAAATCGGCTAATTATAAAGATGGGCAGTTTCAAAACCTCAGCCATACACCAGATCTTGCCGAAGGTGTAAGCTATTACACCGTATTTAAGGAGTTTTTCTTCGGGAAGAGTAAAAGAGACAAGCCAAAGAAGAAACTTCCATCCCAGAAAACAGATTTACTAAGCCTAAGCCCAGATGAAAATGTGGTGGTTTGGTTTGGGCATTCTTCTTATTTTATACAGGCAGATGGAAAAACCATTTTAATAGACCCTGTTTTTAGCGGAAGTGCTTCGCCAGTATCGTTTACTACAAAAGCCTTTGCGGGTAGTGATGTATATACTGTTGCCGATTTACCAAAAATAGACTACCTCTTTATATCCCACGATCATTGGGATCATATGGATTACAGCACATTATTGGAACTAAAAGAAAAAGCAGTTAAAGTTATATGCGGGCTTGGCGTGGGCGAACATTTAAAAAAATGGGGTTACGACCCTGCCAATATCATAGAAAAAGACTGGAACGAAACAATACTGCTTGATGAAGGGTTTGTAGTAAACACAGCTCCTGCAAGGCACTTTTCGGGTAGGGGGCTAAAGAGAAATAAATCGTTATGGATGTCTTATATACTGAAAACGCCTACACTGAATTTGTATCTAGGTGGTGATTCCGGATACGACAACCATTTTAAAGAAATAGGCGATACGTTTGGCCCGTTTGATGTTGCCTTTTTAGAATGCGGGCAGTATAACGAATACTGGAAATACATACACATGATGCCCGAACAGGTGGTTACCGCCGCACAGGATTTGCAGGCAAAAAGGCTGATGCCGGTACACTGGGGTAAGTTCTCTCTCGGCTTGCACGATTGGGACGAACCCATTAAAAGAGTAACCGCCGAAGCTGAAAAACAAAACCTGCCGCTGCTAACCCCAATGATAGGCGAAAAAGCAAGCCTTAACGATACTACACAGGTTTATACCAAGTGGTGGGAAGGGTTAGAGTAAATTTTTTTCCATTCCGAACAGAGTGTATTAAGAAGCTTAATCTGTCAGCCGTAATATTTAAATTTTAAGCACTAACTTTTATCAATTCATCCTCTAAATATTTTACGACCTCAATAGTTTTTTTTAAGTAATCTTCTAGTTTGTCAATCGTAATATCTGAATCTCTACCGTGTGCAATATTGTGTCTGTCTTTAAGAATGTAGTTTATTGCAGAACTTCGATTATCGTTTTGTAAAAACTCTTTCAACCCATTTTCCCACCAATCTGGATTAAATGATTTAGTTATTTCTTTAATTTTTTCACTATTGGTATTTTGGATTTTATATAATTGTCCTTTCGTGTAGGTTAATACAACAGATGGAGGGCAAGATTTATGAGCGATATCGCTAAATGTAAGATAAATTGCATTTTCAATAAATCCTGAACTTAATACGCATATATACTTTGCTAAGTGTGATCTTAATTCATCATCAGGTTCAAATGTTTTAGCTTTATGTATTAAGTTTTCAATCCTTTTATACTGCTTTGTTAATTCATTATTTGTGAACATAATTTGAAATAAAATTATTAAACAAGCGATGTCTTATTTCAATTACTTTATCATCCGAAGTCGCTCTAGTAATGGAATCAATAAAGTCCTGATCTTTATAAAGGGTGTCTAAATCTCTAACAAAACTATCAAAATCAATATTTTCGTCAATTCGTTTTGCTACACCAACCATTAATACCTCAAAAGCCGATGCATTAAAAACTCTATCTGGTCTAAAAGCATTCTTTCCAATTTTTTCCAGAATCAAATCGCTTGTCCTTTTAAAAATTGAAGATAACCTTTCCATTTCTTCCTTACTAGGATTTCTATGCCTGCCGTTAAACTTATTTAAAAATTCTTTTAGGGGTTTAGAATAGTTTTCCAAGTTAGAATAAATGGAAAGAAACCTTAAAATCATTTCTTGGTCTTTTAATCTGTTATTTTTCTTGCCAAACAATTCTCTCCATGAACTGTAATCATTTAGTTCAGCAATCATGTCATTTAATTTTCCGATATATATAGCAGAGCGTATTTCTTGAGGTGTTAACTTTCTACCACCAGTATTTAATCTTTCAAAAACATGATAAATACTTGTATTGTCATCATTTGGTGATTCCTGTTTGATAATTGTTGCATGAATTATTGAATCATCAAGTTTTATTCTGTCCTCTTCTTCTAAGTCTTGATATGTTTTATTTTCAAACTGTTCTTGAACGTTTTTAAGGCGAAAAATTTTTTTTCTTGTATCAGCTTCTTTTGGGTTAAAAAAACCTTCATAGAAAAAAAGTAATGATTTTAACCTTTGTTGACCATCAATTACAGATAGTTTATTAGAGTCGCCTTCCTTTGCTAAAAAAATACCTGGAACAGGTAGGCCTAAGAGTAAAGATTCAATTAGCCTCGATGCCTCTGCTTGATTCCAAACATAATCTCTTTGAAAAGGAGGGAT
>JBQGDD010000289.1:0-4904 GCA_052038845.1 Dyadobacter sp.
TTATCGCCATAGGGCATAAGCCAAATACTGATATATTTAAGGGACAACTTGATATGGATGATACAGGCTACCTGATAACGCAGGGTAAAACCACTAAAACTAATTTACCGGGAGTATTTGCATCTGGTGATGTGCAGGATAAAGAGTACAGGCAGGCAATTACTGCTGCGGGTACAGGCTGTATGGCGGCACTCGATGCCGAGCGTTACCTCGCTACACTTGAAAATCACTAATCAAGGATTTAAAACAAAAAAACGGTACTCAATTTTTGGTACCGTTTTTTTTGTATTACATTCTCATTTTATTCTATTCTTTCGACTAAGCGAATAAACTCCGCCTTGTAGCCATCAGGGGCGTTTGTGTTTGCCTCTTTGGCGAGTTTAAGTATATCTTCAGTTGCTTTATTGGGGATGAATTCTGAATTTCTTAGTTTTAACCCGAACCATGCTACTGCCGAAGCAAACTTAAAGTCATCTGATACCTGCTGTAATGTTACCCAGGTGTTTGGTATAACCTTTACTGTTTCTTTACTTACTTCTTCATCCGGCTTTTTATACCTGAATTTAATTGTAGCCAGCTCATCGTTATAATTCCCTGTTGATGTAGTAAGGGGTTTGCTATATTTTAATTCAGGCTGCTTAATGCCATATTCACTCTCAACACTCGTTGGGATAATTTCATATAAAGCAGTAACAGTATGTCCACTGCCAAGCTCACCTGCATCTATAGCATCGTTAGTAAAATCTTCATCACGCAGCTTGCGGTTTTCATAGCCAATAAGCCTATAGCTTTGTACGTGTTTAGGGTTGAACTCTATCTGTATTTTCACATCTTTGGCAATGGCAAACATAGAGCCTTTAAATTCTTTCTGTAAAAATCGGTCAGCTTCCTGCATATTGTCTATGTAAGCATAGTTGCCATTACCTTTATTAGCCAATATTTCCATTTTAGAATCTTTATAATTCCCCATGCCATAACCTAAACAGGTAAGGAATACCCCGGTTTTTCGTTTTTCCTCTATAAGGGTTTGCATATCAGTATCAGATGATGCGCCTACATTAAAATCGCCATCTGTTGCAAGTATCACACGGTTGTTACCGCCTTTTATAAAGTTTTCCTGTGCGGTTTTATAGGCAAGCTCAATACCTTCGCCCCCGGCAGTACTGCCACCTGCACTAAGGTTCTCCAGAGCAGCTATTATTTTATCTTTTTCACTTCCGCTGGTTGAAGGCAACACTGTACCTGCTGCCCCGGCATACACTACAATTGCAATCCTGTCTTTAGCCCGCATTTGCTTTACCAGTATTTTCATAGATTCTTTAAGTAAAGGCAATTTGTTTTGAGTGTCCATAGAACCTGAAACATCAATAAGAAAAATAAAGTTAGAAGCAGGAAGTTCATTTGTTGGTATGTCCATTCCCTGTAAACCTATTTTCAGTAATTTATGTTTTGGATTCCAGGGGGCATCACTATACTCGGTATTTATAGAAAACGGCTCACTATTTTGTGGTTGCGGATATTGGTATTTAAAAAAGTTAATCATTTCTTCAACACGCACCGCATCTTTAGGTACAGTTTGCCCATTATTTATAAACCTCCTGATATTAGTATAAGAAGCATTATCTACATCAATAGAAAAAGTTGACAAAGGAGCAGTAGCAGGGTTTTCAAATTTGTTTTCTTCAAAGGCTCCATAGCCTTCCGTATCTATAGGTATTTTTATGTTTGAATTTATGGGTTGGTATTGCACATGGTTTCCCTGTGGCAATGATTTATTCTTTCTGTTTCGTTTTTCAATCTTTTTTAACTGTCTTTTTGTGAGGCTCTTTTTTGTATTAACTACAATAACCCCATTTGCCCCCCTGTTGCCATAAATTGAAGTGGCACCTTCATCTTTTAATACAGATACAGACTGAATATCATTAGGATTAATATTTCTAAAAACATTTAAACTGGATGGAATACCATCTATTATATATAAAGGCTCTGGATTTCCATCTAAAGAACTATTTCCCCTTAATACTACTGATGTATTCGAACCCGGCTCGCCATTACCTGTAGTAATATTTAAACCCGGTATCTGTCCCTGTAAAGACTGTACGAAAGAAACATTAGGCTTCCTTTTAATTGTTTCTGATGATATAGTTGTTACAGCTTTATTTATGTCATTAGCTTTAACTTCTCTGTTTACAGATGGATTACTGTTTTGTTGAGCCTGGTATTCTTTGGCTCTGCTATTCTCTGCTTTAGAAGGGTTCTTTGTAACTGTTTCACTACTTACAGCAGTTACAGCAACATTAGACTTTGCTATTCTAGTTGTCCTATAGCCTTGTACTACCACTTCACTAAGATACTGACTATCTGCCATAGCAACATTAGCATAATTGTTAGCATAATTTGCGACTAAAGATTGTGACTCCATACCCACATGTGATACATTAACAGTATCGCCAACTTTAGTATTTAAGGTAAACTTACCATTAAAATCAGTATTGGTATATTCTTTACCTTTTACTGCTACACTAGCACCGGATATAGGCAAACCACTTTCATCGGTTATTATACCTGTAAAGGCTAACGTACTGTCAGTTTCAGGAACTGACTTATCAGTAATTACAATATTACTTTTTTTATTTTTTTTCTTCTGAACAGGATTTGCTGTAACAACAACCTCTTCTTCAATAAGTATCTCTTTCTCAGAGCTAAATGTTTTATTAATCTTATTAGTGTCAATAACCGTTACATTATTTTCATGGATAACATTAGGTGCAACTACAGGGTCGGCATCGTTTCGCATAATTAAGTTTCCTATGCTGATGAACAGCAGGAGCAGGGCAGCCACACCACTATATTTCCACCAGGCTATGCCGCGCCTTTTTTTCTTTTCATCCAGTTTTTCTTCCACGCGGTTCCAAACGGCATCCATGCGGTCAAAGCCCTTTTGTTCGGCTTTATTGGCAGCGTTTTTAAACTGTTCGTATATTTTATCTTTATTTTCCATTGCTGTTCACGTTTTGGTAGTACACATTATTTACTAACTCTTTCAGTTTTGTGCGGGAGACGTTTAATTGTGATTTAGAAGTCCCTTCACTAATGTTGAGCATAGCAGCAATTTCCTTGTGCGAAAATCCCTCAATGGCATAAAGGTTAAATACCGTTCTGCACCCTTCGGGCAGGTAAGTAAGCAGGTGCAGCAGGTCTTCTTCTTCCAGCCCGGCCGATTGGGTTTGGGAAGGTTCGGCTGCTGTAGCCATATCTTCTATATAAATATTGAAGTTTACTTTTCTTTTTAAAGCCAGCAGGCAATGGTTCACAGCAATTTTGCGTGCCCATGCTTCAAAAGCCTTTGTTTCTTTAAGCTGGTCGAGTTTGGTAAAAATGGTAAAGAAGGTATCGGCCACCGCTTCTTCGGTTTCTTCCTCACTTTTTAAATATCTTTTGCAGGTATGGTACAGTTTAGTAGCCATAAGCTCATACACCTTCCTTTGGGAGTCACGGTGCATCTTTCTGCATGCTGCTATTAGTTTTTCGTCTATCACAATTAAGTCTCTTTGTTTATATAGAGCAGCAAAAGCTTTAAAAGGTTGGAAAGAGGGTGAAAAAAAGTTTACAGTTAATAGTTTACAGCTTTACTCAAAGCTATAGCTGTATACTAAATCCTGCGACTGAGGACTGCACTCGCTATTTTTGTATTGTCAGTTTATAAATGTCAGATTGTGTGGCTTTGTTATCAGGGTCTTCACACAGTAAAAACTCCAGTGTGTTTCCCAGTGTTTTATATAGTGTAATACCCTCAAACTTTTTATCGGATATCTCCTGTGTAAATTCTATTTTCATGGTTTCAATATCCAAACGCCCTATAAGGCTTCCGGCTATCTTACCATCCTTTTTTGTAGAACCTGATCTTTCGGCTGCAGCAAGAAAATAAATTTTATTTTCAACTTTTACAGCATCTGTAAAGCCACTCTGCACTCCGTTTATTTTTGGCAGTTTTATTTCGTTATATATTATTTGAAAGTAGGTGTCCGAAATATCGCCCTCTAAAGTAAAAACTCCGTTCTGTCCTGCCGGGCCGTTGCCCCGCTGAAAAACATACCAGGTCGAGCCATCATTAACGGCTCCTTCAATATTAAAATCTTCCGGAGCTATTTCCCCAAAACTTTGCATGATAAGATATAAGTCTGTCGCATCAATATGCGGATAAGTTTCTTTAGTTTCCCTATTCACGTGCCCAATGTTATTATGTTCTTCTCCTGATCCGGAACCAAATAAATATAAATCACCTTCTTTAGCTACAATGGCTTCATAATCCGGTTTTTGTTTTTTTGGTATATTTTCTAAAGGGCCATTATAATCATTAGAAACTAAAGCGGTTTTATTTAGTTCTTTAGAGGGAATGTTATACTCATACAGTATATGGCTGTTATCAGATATGAGATAAAGATTATCATTATCATAAATTAACCCCGAGGCAGAGCCAATACCAATAATGTGAAAAAGAAGTTTTAAATGAAACTTTTGCATAATATTATGTTTATAAATAAAACGGCGTAAGCCATAAATTCTTACATTTAAGCATAAAGATAAAATTTTTATTATGAAGGTTGTAGATACAGGGAGTTTTAAGGTTACAAAAGATTTTTCTATTACAGATGCGCCTACATTAATTGATGTTGAAGCTGATAAAAAAGAAAAGAAAAAGGCATTAAAAGAAGTAGGGAAGAAGCTCAGTAAGCTACAGGATGCCATGTATGCCAACAACCGCTATAGTGTACTGATTTGCCTGCAGGGTATGGATACTGCCGGGAAAGACAGCCTTATACGTGAGGTATTTAAACGCTTTAATGCCCGCGGTGTAAATGTTTACAGTTTTAAGCAGCCTACATCAAAAGAATTAATGCATG
>JBQGDD010000290.1:0-4445 GCA_052038845.1 Dyadobacter sp.
CTTCTCAACATCACGTGTTGGCATCTCAATCCAGTTATCAACTGCATCCATTAACTGCATTACAGTATCAACCCATTTTGGCTCACCGTTAAGTGCACCTAAAGCCGAACCCTGAATTACAGGACCGTTATCACCATCATACTGGTAGAAGTTAATTTATCAGCTCCCATACCTATAATTTCAACTGGATCACCTGTATTAGCAACACCTGTTTCGATACGACCTGTAGCAACAGTTCCACGACCAGTAATTGTAAATACATCTTCAACAGGCATCAAGAAAGATTTCTCAACATCACGTACCGGTAATTCAATCCAGTTATCAACTGCCTCCATTAACTGCATTACAGTATCAACCCATTTTTGCTCACCGTTAAGTGCACCAAGAGCAGAACCCTGAATAACTGGTCCGTTATCTCCATCATACTGATAGAAAGAAAGTAGGTCACGGATTTCCATTTCAACTAGCTCTAAAAGCTCAGCATCATCAACCATATCTACTTTATTCATGAAAACAACCATTCTTGGAACGCCTACCTGACGACCTAAAAGGATGTGCTCACGAGTTTGTGGCATAGGACCATCCGTAGCAGCAACCACAAGGATAGCACCGTCCATCTGAGCAGCACCTGTAACCATGTTCTTAACGTAATCGGCGTGACCTGGACAGTCAACGTGAGCGTAGTGACGGTTAGCAGTAGCATACTCTACGTGAGATGTATTAATAGTAATACCCCTTTCTTTTTCTTCAGGAGCATTATCAATTTGATCAAATGACCTTGCTTCAGAAAGACCTGCATCAGATAATACTTTAGTAATAGCTGCAGTCAAAGTTGTTTTTCCGTGATCCACGTGTCCAATTGTACCAATATTCAAGTGGGGTTTGGAACGATCAAAAGTTTCCTTTGCCATGATTTAATAATTTAATCTTAGTTATATAATTAGTGTTCAAATTTTACAAAACTTGAGCCAATGACGGGATTTGAACCCGTGACCTCTTCCTTACCAAGGAAGCACTCTACCCCTGAGCTACACCGGCATTCCCTTTTAAGCATCAGCCTAAAATCGTGGGGAGAGCAGGATTCGAACCTGCGAAGTTTTCACAACAGATTTACAGTCTGCCCTCGTTGGCCGCTTGAGTATCTCCCCTAACCTTTTTACTTTCAGTTGCTTTCAAAAAAAACTTTGAGCCGATGGAGGGACTCGAACCCACGACCTGCTGATTACAAATCAGCTGCTCTAGCCAGCTGAGCTACACCGGCAACTTACAATATAAAAAAAGCCCGCTATTTCTAACGGACTGCAAATGTATAGATTTTATTTTTTAATCAAAACATTTTCGATATTTTTTTTATCTTTATGTATGCGCTCTAACTTTTTGTTTTCTTTTTACCAATAAACGCTGCATGGATTCAGCCGCAAGCTCTACAGCCTCCTCAAACGATTTACATTGTTTTTTTACTATAAACTCATCCCCCGGCACATTAATTTTTATCTCAGCAATTTTATTTTCCTTGTTACCCGTATTCTCGAGTTTAAAAAAAACATCAGAATAAACCACCTTGTCATAATATTTATCAAGCTTATCTAAACGCGCCTGAGTAAAACCAACAAGTTTCCTGTCAACATTAAAGTTAACGGCATGAACATTTACTTTCATAATATAACCTTTTTTAAGTTAAACGTTTATGAATTATTACGGCTCCTTGGATGCGCATCTTTATACACTTCTTTTAGTTCTGCCAAACTACTGTGGGTATATATTTGTGTTGACGACAAACTGGCGTGCCCCAATAATTCTTTTACTGAATTCAGGTCGGCTCCGTTGTTAAGAAGATGGGTTGCAAAAGTGTGCCTCAAAACATGAGGACTCTTCTTAATTTTAGCAGAGACAACACTAAAGTAACTATTTATTAACCTATAAACAAAAGATTCACTCAATTTATTACCTCTGTTATTCAAAATTAACACATCATCTCCTGATGCGCCATACAAGGCTCTTCTTTCTGTAAGATATTTATTAATAAGTTCTGATGTACAGATAAGTAAAGGCAAAATACGCTCTTTATTACGCTTACCTAAAACCCTTAATGTGCTAGTAGCAGAATTATAACTATGAAGTGTTAGCGATATAAGCTCTGCCCGGCGGATGCCTGTGGTATAAAAAAGCTCTACAACGAGCCTGTTTCTTAAAGTTTCAAAATCATCACCCTCTATATGAGTAAACACGTCTGTAAGCTCTTTTTCAGAAAACGGAATCTGTACCTTCTTCTCCGTTTTAAGAGATTTATGATTATGCAGCGGGTTTACCTCAATCTGCTTCGCTCGGAGTAAAAATTTATAAAAAGATTTCAGGGATGATATTTTCCTGTTTACCGACCTGTTTGATATATCCGATTCAACCAAACTGACTATCCATGCACGGATGTGGCTGTAATTAATTCCTTCCAGCAGTATTTCATTATCACTGCTTTGAATAAAAGCCTCAAAAGCTGCCACATCATCAAGATAAGCCTTTACGGTTAACGGGGAATAGTTCTTCTCTTTTAGCAGATAATCAGCATACGCCTGTTTACATTCCATAGCATATATATAATAAAAAACCGTTAGCAGCAAAGTTAAACTTTTGCTGCTAACGGATATATTTTTAAACCGTATAAATTAATTAATTCTCTTCAGAATCTCTTAATCCCTGAATGTAAGCTGCTTTTTGTATCTGCGCCCTTCTTACTACTGATGGTTTAGTAAATTGCTGACGTTTCCTTAGCTGGCGAACAACTCCGGTTTTATCAAATTTTCTTTTGTAGCGCTTTAATGCCCTATCAATATTTTCTCCTTCTTTAATTGGTATAATCAACATAATATAACACCTCCTCTCGTTAAGGCTGCAAATATAGGTATAATATTTAATTAACCAACAACAATATTAGTTTTATTTGACAGACCATACACTGTAGCCATGTGGTGGTGCTTCTATTTTAACCCAACTGTCTGCCTGGGTTGCAGGCTCCCAGCCCGAATGCCCTGTATAATCTTTAATCACTGTATTAGACCAGTTGGTTTGCACCCATCTTTCCTGCCAAGAGTTACTGTTATTAATATAAACTATTAGCCCAGGTGCGCCATTTCTTCTAGCAATGTACTCATCATTATCTGCATACAGGTAGGATGTATTACCGGAAGCAAGGTTGTTGTGTATCCATATCAGGTTATTAAGTTTATCCTTATCCAGCCACTCTTCATAGTCACGGTAAAATATGCAAGGATATCCTTCATGTGTCAGTATATAGGCATAAGCCAGTGTTTTTCCACTAAATATTTCATCAGTGTCATGGTTTGCCACAAATGTAACAGCACGGTATGAATTCCGCTTCAACAGCATATCGCCGTTTAAATGAGTCAGGTCATTGTTTGCAAATGCATCCCTCATCCTGTAATAGCAGGCAAAATCAAAAGCGCTTGCCTCTGCATCATTAGCCCAGTTTTCCAGTAGTGCAGCATTACCATCCCAATACTCACCCACTGTAAATCCGCCTACAGCATTTTTAAAGTTTTTAACCACCCAGGGGGCAAAACCTTTTACATAGTCAAATCGCCAGCCGTCAAACCCTATTACATTTTTATAATACTTGGCTATAGAATTAGTATTATTATACAGCCAGTCCTGCACATATACCTTATCATGGCAAAGATCAGGGTAACCTCCAAAAACACCTTCATCGGCATGATGATAATCATTTGGATGGAAATCATAATACGACCTTGTAAATAAGCCGGAAGCAGGTTGAAAATCAGTATAAGTGTAACCCCCGGTAAATGGATTATACTGAGATGCACCGCCACTACAATGGTTAATAACAATATCAGCAATTACACTTATATTATTTGTATGTGCAGTGCCAATTAACGACTGTAGCTCTGACAGTGAACCAAAGCGTGTTTCAATTGTTCCCATTTGGTCATAATTACCAAAGTCAAAATAATCAAACGGATCGTACCCCATAGAATACCCACCACTTGAAGCCTTTGTTGCTGGAGGCAGCCATACAGCATCGATTCCGGCACTGTTCCATGAAGGAATTTTTTCATTTACGGTATTCCACCAGGTACCGCCCGTAGGGACATCCCAGTAAAATGCCTGCATCATAACACCGGAGCCTGCTGACCTTGCACTGTTTTCAAAAGGTGTTTGTTCAGTTTGCAAATTAATGATTTCATCATTTTCCTGATAATCGCTACAACTGTATAACATTACAGCAACAACTAAAGTAAATATGTATTTCATAATTAAATGGTTTTAGTTTCATAAAATGTATCGATTATAACCATAAATTATAATAATTTTAAGCATCTTTTAACACTACAACGTTGTAGTTTAACAAGTATAAATAAAAAACCGCTGATTTATGCAATCAGCGGTTTCACAAATAATTAATATATAAATAT
>JBQGDD010000291.1:0-5867 GCA_052038845.1 Dyadobacter sp.
CCAAAATAACGAAGGCTGGCTGCAAAGGCACTTCTCTCTCCAATCCTGTTATAGTAATTTAACTGGGCTAAAGATATGTCGCTTGCAATATCAGTAAGGTAAGGAGTATAACTTACACCTACCCCCTGAGCATCAAGTGCAAAAGCATATTTTGCAGGATTCCATTGTTGGGAATAAGCATCGGTAGAAGTAGCTACACCCTGGTCTCCCATACCCGCTGACCTTGCATCGGCAGCTATAAGTAAAAAAGGAACACCTGTAGTTATTACTCTGTTATTATCCTGCGCCTTGGCAAGATTATAGCCTAATAGGCATAGGACAAATAAGATACTCTTTTTCATTATTTAACTGAAATTTTTTGAGGTAACAAATATAGTATTTTATTAAAGCAATACAAGTTTCTCATACTTCTCTGCTGTTTTATTAGTAACTGACGAACGGACTGTAAGTTTATAGATATAAACACCTTTACCTATCATATCTCCAAAATCATCACGTCCATCCCATTTAATATCCCTGCTTAAAAAGCCATCTGTACTTATAGACTGGTTGATGGTTTTTACAACCTTACCCGTTACAGTAAATACCTGCACCTGCACATCAAGCGGTTCAAATGGCCTGTTGTGCGTAAACCAAAACTCGGTATAGCTAACAAACGGATTTGGATAATTTAAAACCCTTTCTATTGTAAGGCCTTCATCTCCCGCCACTACAAACTGTATTTCGGTTGTTACCGGATTATTGTACACATCCCACGCCCTAAAGGTTAATGTGTGCAGCCCCTTTTCAAGATTACTGAAGGGGAATCTTAACGTGCCTCTGGTATGGTCATCTAAATTAGACTCATAGTAATCATTTAATATATACTGGTTGGTTTCATCCCCATCAAGTATCGCAACCATGTCATGTCCTATTCCACTCGCCGTGTTCATACCGTTCTCATCTTCCAGAAAGGCAAGCAATATGGGAGAATCGTTTGTAATACCTCCTGAAACAAAAGACTCATCGTTCATATAAAGCTTAACTCTTGGAGGCGTATTATCTACCGCAGCATTTTCATTGATACCTCCTATACGTAGTGTAGCGTTAAACCCTGTATGATCTTCAAGCACATTATTTCTTTTTGCATAAAAACTTACCCTGCCCTCGCCTACAGGCATCTTTATATCTTTAGGCACTACAAAGCCCACCTCAAACCTGCCATTTGTAACCGTTGCATTACCGCGAAAAACAGTTTCTCCCAAAACTGTAAAATCAAACATATGATCTGGGTTGCCGGTATCATTAGCCAGCGTAGTCCTTTCTATTGATTTATCAAAAACCGTAACTGCTACCTCTCCATTATAATTAGACAATAAAGTACCGCTATCGTCAGTTACATCACCGCCCAACTTAACATAAGATAATGCCTGTAACACTTCTGGAGATTCTGCCAGGGGAACATCGTTTATATGCGTAAGGTTAATTCTGGGCTTTGGTATAGCGAGTCTTAAAGCAGGATCTCCTATGAATGACACACATCTTACCAGTTCTACATTTGGCGTACTTATTTTAGTAACCCTAAGAGCTTCTGCCATTGTAGAGTACTCAGACGAACCAAAGGCATAAAGTTTTTCAGTTAAAAGATCATTAAAATTAAATGCCACAGTAGTGTAAATAGATCTTGTGGTTGTAATCATAGCTATACCTCCCCCGGCAGGATTCCAGTAAATATTTTCACCTGCGGTATTTTCAAAAGGATCGTCAAATTTGGTAAGTTCGCAGGTGGCTGTTATGAATAACGGATATTTATACCTATTATTAAGGTTAACAGCGTCACTGGTTTCAAATATCCGCTCGCTTGCCATACCATTAACACCACCATGCCCTAAATAATTTACTACAAGTGCACCATAGTTTATAGATCTGATTATCTGCTCTTTTGCTTCAGGGTAACGCTGCCCGCCGGAAGACGCCTGCTGAACATAAGCATCTATATAAATTTTACGCAAATTCAGGAACGGCCTGTTCTCCCCAAGCATTGCGGCTATCCCTTCCTGGCGGGGTACAAATTGAAGCCCATTATTATCTAAATCATCAGATATTAATACATATTCATTTCGCCACCTGGCATATGAGTCTTCAGTTAAATATTCTGAAACCTTATTAACCATTTGGTCTGCCTGCGCTACTGTACTTACAAGCATACGCCCCACAGCTATATCTAAACCGTCTGCTGATACCATAGGCCCTTCGTTGGGATCCATTAATCCAAAAAACTCATCAGATACAAATGTACTAGTAATACTGTAATTAGGTATACCTGGACCATAGCCATGTAGCGAAGGTACAATATTGGTATTATTAGGTATCCTGTCTTTATAATCAAAAGAGGCGTCGCCAAAAAGGTTAAGATACTTTATCCTGTTATTATCTGACGATGCATTGTTATACACGTATTTAACAAAATTCCGGATTGCCCCGATATCCTGCTGACCTGAAGAAAATTCCTTGTAAATATTTTCCAGAAACACAACTTTCACATTGAGTCCGTTAATAGTCCTGTGTAGGTTGGCAAGCCTTTCGGCAGGGCCGTTTAAAAAAGAAGGAGTTACAATTATATAATCAATATCCTGAAACTGCCCCTGTGCTCCGTTAAAAATAGTCCCTTTAAGGTTTTGATTTGCAACCCTGGCATTTGACTCCCGCAGAGGTGTATAATAATCTGAAGGGGAAACAACTATATAATCCCTTTTTTCCCCCAAAGAAGCTCTGAACGAAAAGGCTCCCTGGCTGCCCTGGTTTACTGCTTTACTTACATTATATATATCTGTAATATCCCAAACCTCACTTATTGATGCAGCATTAGTAAACTGATACTCTATCACACCCATTTCGGCAGGTGCATCCTTATACCTGAACCTGAATTGTGTATTGTTGCCTCTAAGCCTTCTCTTAGCTTCGAGTACTATATAATCCAACCAGGAATTTGAGCCTGGCACACCGCCATTATTATACGTTAAACTTATAGTTATGGCATCTCCTGCGGTATTAAATGAAGTGTTTAAATTACCATCAACAGCCGCATTACTCCCTGCTAAGCCGTTGAACCCGATAGTGCCCAATGATGACCCATTAGCACTTACAGCCATATTTGTTTGAGAAACTGACTTTGCCGCCGCACTTACCCTGATATTTACAGGCTCATTGGTTACTACATCAGGTATAGTAAAACTAAAGCTCTGCTGATTGTTTACGTTAAACGCCTCACCATGCCATTTTCTGCCAAGCCTTGCAATATTTACAAGATCCTGTTCATGGTATTGGTATTCATCAAAAGTAGTTGTTACAATAGTTGGGTTACCCGCAGGCTGTGGCATGGTATTAATACGCTTTCCATCTACACCACCAGATGTTATATAGTAGTAAGATCTGTCGGCGTATAAATTGTTATGTGTACCACTTTCTTCATTTAAGCTATGCGACTTTACACCCTCTGCATAAAAAAGGATATAATCATCATTATTAAATACACCATCCTGCTCACCTATAAACGTTATAGCATTTTCCTGTAAATCGGAAGGATAATATTCTGAATTCAGCAATGGCAGCATCCTGCCCCCGTTACCATATATTTTAATTTTACGCGGGTCAGTATTCACATTGAAACCCAACTGTTGCAAAAAGCCTCTTGTTATCCTGTAAACGCCTGAATTTTCAACATAGAACCGATACCATTCACCGGAAGCAAGAACTGAATTTGATATTGATGTGAAATCTGAGGCAGACCTTAAATTAGCCCCCCCACCCATAGAGTAGGAATACGTAAATGATTTTACACGCCTGTAACTGTTCCCTTCCTTTACTATTGGTGACAGGCGTATGGCAGCAAACCAATGCCCCCTTGCATTTATAGCTGTAAGTGCAGCATTTATGCCTGTAGGGAGCTTTGAGGCTTTAACATCGCCTAACTGTTCTTTTGCAATACTTTCATATACAATATTAGTAACCTGCAGTGAGTTCTCATTTACGGCACCGCCAACAGCGATACGCATCGAAAAAAACAACTGCTCATCTGCTACCTCCATATATTCAGGCTGGAATTTTGGTAAAGAAACAGCTTTATCCCCAATGTATGAAAAGGTATTCTCACCCCAGTTTATAGTCATAGTTTCACTTCTCTGCGCAAAGCCAAAGAATGAAACAAGTAATGCGATAAGGAGGTATTTGTTCATCATCTGAAACAACGCAAATACAATTAATATATTATTACAGCAGCAACAAAAGTTTATGACTGCAAATGCAATATTACTTTAAAATAGCCGTTATAGAAAAACACATTTAACATTATTTTGGAATTTTATTAAAAATTTTAAAAACGTGTTGCGGTTTAATGGTTAATTATTATATTGCGCCACGAAATTATTTACCTACAGAAAGATGAAAGTTAACAAAATCACGGCATTAAAATTGTTACTCGCATTGGCGGTAACCGTTGGTTTTACTGGTTGTAGCAAAAAGGGATCTAATGGTAACTCCACAGCTACCGGATGGAAAATCAATGACAAGAAGGGTGGATTCCAGCACAATTCTAAATTTAAACAGCAGGAAGCTGCTCCGGGACTGGTAGCGGTTGAAGGCGGTACATTTACAATGGGTAGGGTTGCAGATGATGTAATGCATGACTGGAATAATACTCCAACCCAACAACACGTACAGTCTTTCTATATGGATGAAACCGAGGTAACTAATGTAATGTACATGGAATACCTTGATTATCTTAAAAAGGTATATCCTCCTACAGAAGAAAACTATAAAAACATTTATGTTGGTGCTCTTCCGGACACACTGGTATGGAGGGCTGCACTTGGTTATAATGAAACCATGACTAACAACTACCTTAGGCATCCTGCATACAGCAACTACCCTGTAGTTGGTGTAAACTGGATACAGGCAGTTGAATTTAGCAAGTGGAGAACTGACCGTGTTAATGAGCTAATGCTTGAGAAAGAAGGCTATCTTAAAAAAGATGCAAAAATACTTGATGTTAGCGCAGAAAGCACTTTCAGTACAGAAGCATATCTTGAAAGCCCGACTAAAAGTTATGGCGGAAACGAAGAGATTGTATTAAAAGGCCCAAAAAACAGGCTTGCCAATAAAGAAGATGCTACCAATATATACGCACAAAGAACTTCAGGTATTATTTTACCGGAGTACAGGCTGCCAACTGAGGCAGAATGGGAATATGCTGCCATAGCACTTGTAGGAAACCGTGAGTACAACTTATACAGAGGTAACAAAAAATACCCATGGAAAGGACAATATACACGTTCAGGTAAAAGACAAAGCAAAGGTGACCAGCTTGCCAACTTTAAACAAGGTAAAGGTGACTACGGAGGAATTGCAGGATGGTCTGACGATAACGCCGACATTACTGCACCAGCTAAATCTTATCCACCAAATGACTTCGGTTTATATGATATGGCAGGAAACGTTGCAGAATGGGTAGCTGATGTTTACCGTCCGATGATAGATGATGAAGCTAATGACTTTAACTACTACAGGGGGAACGTTTACATGAAAAACAAAATAGGTGAAGACGGAAGGGCAGAAATAGTTACTGCTGAAACTATAGAATATGACACGCTAAGTAACGGAAGAATACAGTACCGTAACCTTCCGGGTCAAATTGCACAAACGCAGATTACTGAAGACGATACATACTTAAGGCAAAACTATAACCGTAGTGATAACAGAAACTACAGGGATGGCGACAGGCAATCTACCCGTTATTTTGATTACGGAAGTGATGAAGGAGGAGAAACGAATGATGCCCAGAGAATGTATGATTCACCTAAACACCTTGTAACTAAAGACAGTTTAGGAAA